>NZ_BAABKN010000012.1:0-11987 GCF_039543845.1 Nocardioides endophyticus
CGGGTCGAGGCCATCCAGGGCGACACCACCGGTGCCGTCGAGGCGATCGGCGAGATCTCCACGATCATCGGCTCGATCAACGACTACCAGCTCACCATCGCCTCGGCGGTCGAGGAGCAGACCGCGACCACCAACGAGATGTCGCGCAACGTCGCCGAGGCCTCGACCGGGTCCGGCGAGATCGCCACCAACATCAACGGGGTCGCCACTGCCGCCGTCACCACCACCCAGGCCGTGAACCAGACGCTGTCCGCCATCGGCGAGCTCGCCCAGATGGCGGCCACGCTCCGGGTCGAGATCTCCCGGTTCCACCAGGACTGATCTGGGGAGCAAGACAGCGACAAGGCGCCGACAAGGGTCCCGCAAGACCCTGACCAGCACCAGAGCCCTCGGGCTACCATCGACCCCGTCCGGTCTCGTGATCCCGGACGGGGTCGATAGCATTTTCGGTCGTGAGGGACGGGAGCGAGCCAGTGGCGTACACCGTGATCGGTGGGCCTGCCCTCGGCTTCGACCTCGCCCGCCTACCCGGTGGGCACCAGGTGGCCGACGTGCTGCGGGTGGCCCTGGCCGCAGGTCCCGACGACCTGGAACGGCTCGCGGACTGTCACCCAGGTGCTGGCGACCGCGAGGAGTGGCGCCGGGCGTGCGCCGAGCCCGCCACCGGTACGCCGGCGATGAGCGACGCGCTGCCTCTGGCCGGCGCCGCGCTCGAGGAGGCGGCGGCGGGGGAGACCGCGCTGCTCCGCCGGCTCGAGACCAGCCTGCTCGGCGATGCCCGGGCACTCGACCGACTGCTTCGCCGGGATCTCCTCGACTGGACCTGGCTGCACAGCGGCTCCATCGCCGTCCAGGACCCGGTGGCCTCGCTCGCCGCCGACGTGCTCACGGACGCCGCGACCAGTGCCTACCTGCGCGAGGACCTTCCGGCCGAGCTGCGTCGCGCGATGGCCGGCCCGTTCGTGCGAGCCGGACTCGCTGCCGCCGACGAGCACGACGAGATCTCGCTGGGGCTGCCCGACGTCGACGCCCGTCTGGCGACCCTCGCCGGCGCGGACGCCGAGGTGCGCGCGACCTGGCGTCGGGTGGTCGACGAGCTGCGGGCCCACACCGCCCAGTGGGCTCCGGCCATGCACCAGGCGACCTGGGCGCTGTCCCTGGCCGACCGGCTCCGGGTCGCCTGCGACGCCCAGCTGGCCGCCGTCATCGCGTTCCAGCGGGCCGACTTCGGAGCCCGCGACGCGTCGTACGGCGTGTGGAACGCCTGGTCCGGTGTGGTCCAGGCGAGCACCGTGAGCGACCTGCTGTCCGCCGACGACGCCGATGTGCTGCTGCGTCCGTGGCGTGCCGTCTACGACCGGTCCTGACCACGTCACTCCTTTCGCTGTTCTTCTCTCCTCACGCCGCTCAGGTCCATCGGGCCACGGCCGATGAGAACTTCGCCGGCCGCAAGGGCCGGTGCAGTGGCGAGGACCCAGAAGTAGGTGCAGAGCATGGCCCGGATCCGGGTGCTCGTAGTCGACGACTCTGTCGTGATCCGCAAGCTGGTCTCCGACCTGCTCGCCGAGGATCCCGACATCGAGGTCGTCGGCACGGCCGTGAACGGCCGAGCGGGCCTGCAGAAGATCGCGCTGCTCAAGCCCGACCTGGTCACGATGGACGTCGAGATGCCCGAGCTCAACGGCATCGAGACCGTGCGCAGCCTGCGGCAGTCCGGCAGCCGCATCCCGGTCATCATGTTCAGCACGCTGACCGAGCGGGGCGCCGAGGCCACGCTGGACGCGCTGGCCGCCGGGGCCTCCGACTACGTCCCGAAGCCGGCGAACGTCGGCAGCGTGGGCCGCTCGATGGAGCAGGTCCGCGAGGCCCTGATCCCGCGCATCAAGTCCCTCGTCCCACGCCCCGGGCTCGCCAGCGTTGTCGGCGGCGTGCTGCCGCCGCGTCCGGCACCCGTGACGCTGCGGAGGCCGGTCGCTCGGCCCCAGGGTGGGCACCGGCTTCTCGTCATCGGTGCCTCGACCGGCGGACCGGAGGCGCTGAGCACGCTGCTCGCGGCGCTGCCGCCGCTGCCCGTGCCGATCGCGGTCGTCCAGCACATGCCGCCCCTGTTCACCACCCAGTTCGCTGCTCGCCTCAACCGTCAGCTCGACGTCGAGGTGACCGAAGCCGCGCACGGACAGGTCCTTCGACCGGGCACCGTCTGCATCGCTCCCGGTGAGTTCCACCTCGAGGTCGTCTCCGACACGCGCGGCCTGGTCACCCGACTCACCCAGGATCCGCCCGAGAACTACTGCCGCCCAGCGGTCGACGTGCTGTTCCGCAGCGCTGCCGCCGCAGTCGGTGGCTCGGTGCTCGGCGTCGTGCTCACGGGCATGGGCGCCGACGGTGCCAAGGGCTCGCGCAACATCGTCGACCGCGGCGGCGCCGTACTGGCCCAGGACCAGCACAGCGCCGTGGTCTGGGGCATGCCGGGTGCGGTGGCCAACGCCGGTCTCGCCGAGCTCGTGCTGCCTCTCGGCGACCTTCCCGCAGAGATCTCTCGCCGTCTCGTGCACCCGCACGTGGGCGGCTCCCTCAGCAACGCCATGAACAGCGCAGTAGCAGGAGGTGCACGGTGACCATCAGTCCCCAGGCCTTCACCTTCGTCCGCGAGCTCGTCCGCGCCGAGAGTGCGATCGTGCTCGACACGGGCAAGGAGTACCTCGTGGAGTCCCGGCTCGTGCCGCTGGCCCGCGCGGCCGGCCACCCCGACGTCGACGCGTACGTCGCCGACCTGTCCAAGCGCCGTACTCCTGCGGCGTTGAAGCTGGTCGTCGAGGCGTTGACCACCAACGAGACCTCGTGGTTCCGCGACTCGGACCCCTTCACGGCCCTGCGGCAGGCCGTCTTCCCGGCGTTGGCGAAGACCAGGACCAACCGCACCCTGCGGATCTGGGCCGGCGCCTGCTCGAGCGGCCAGGAGCCGTACAGCATCATCATGACCGCGTTGGACACGCCCGAGCTGGCCGGCTGGAAGATCGAGCTCGTCGCCACCGACCTGTCGGAGGAGATGCTCACCCGGTCCCGCAAGGGCGAGTACTCCCAGCTGGAGGTCAACCGCGGCCTGCCGGCGACGACCCTGGTCCGGCATTTCGAGCGCGCCGGCCTCAACTGGCGGATCAACCAGTCGATCAGAGAACGTGTGGACTTCCGTCAGCTGAACCTGACCCGGCCGTTCCCGCCGATGGGCCGGTTCGACGTGGTGTTCCTCCGCAACGTGCTCATCTACTTCGACCTGCCCACGAAGCGCGACGTGCTCAAGCGCGTCCGCCAGGTGATGGTCCCTGACGGCCACCTCTTCCTGGGGGCGGCCGAGATGACGATGGGCGTGGACGACGCGTGGGAGCGCGTCCCGGCAGGACGGTCTTCGGTGTATCGGATCAGAGAGGAACAACGCACATGCGTGCTTTGATTGTCGACGACTCCCGAGCGATGCGTCGGATCGTCGGCCGCATCCTCGGGGACGCGGGCTTCGAGGTCCTGGAGGCCGGCGACGGCCAAGAGGCACTCACGGTGCTGGAGGGGCTCGACGGTGCTCCGGACCTGGCCTGTGTCGACTGGAACATGCCGGTGATGGACGGTCTGACGTTCATCACCGAGGTCCGCAAGCGGCCCGAGTGGCGCTCCATCACGCTGATGATGGTGACCACCGAGAGCGAGTCGGACCGGATCGTACGAGCGCTGGCGGCCGGCGCCCACGAATACCTCATCAAGCCGTTCACGGGTGAGGCCATGCTGGAGAAGCTCGACCTGCTCGGTCTCCTCCGAACCTCGACGGAGGTCTGACATGACCATCTCAAGCGCGCCCGACCAGGCGCTCGTCCTGGCGGCCATCGAGCAGGTCTGGGGCTCCATGCTCTTCGCGACCGCCGAGGCCTGGCCGTCCGACCGGGCCGCCGACTTCGAGACCGGCGTTCAGGCGCAGATCGAGCTGCGCGGTGACTGGAACGGTCGTCTCGTCCTCACCTGCGACAGCGACGTCGCCACCCAGATCGCCGGTGCGATGCTCGGCCTCGGTCCCGAGGAAGAGCTGCCCGAGCTCGACATCCACGACGCCGTGGGCGAAGTCCTCAACGTCGTCGGCGGCAGCGTCAAGGGCGCTCTCGTCGGCACCTGGGCGCTCGGCCTGCCAGGCGTCTCCGAGACCACCGGAGCCCCGGCGCGCGACGAGTCGTTCGTCGTCTCGTGGGGCGACGCCCCGGTCTACGTCCAGATCGTCCCGGATGCGGCCTGAGCGTCGTACTGCCCCCAGACCCAGCACCACAGTAGTACCGAGCAAGAAGGGAACATCATGAAGATCCTCATCGCCGATGACAGCAAGGTCATGCGTCAGATCGTGCTGCGGACCATGCGTCAGGCCGGCTTCGGCCACCATGACTTCGTGGAGGCAGTGGACGGCGCCGAGGCCCTGGACAAGGTCGCCGCCGAGGCGCCCGACCTGGTCCTCTCGGACTGGAACATGCCGAACAAGACGGGCATCGAGCTGCTCCGTGCGCTGCGTGGCAGCGGCAACACGGTCCCGTTCGGCTTCGTGACGTCGGAGGGCTCCGAGGACATGCGCGCGACGGCCGCCACGGCCGGCGCCATGTTCCTCATCGCGAAGCCGTTCACCGCCGAGCACTTCGAGTCCGCGCTCTCCGAGATGCTGGGCTGAGGCCGCCGTGCTTCCCGGTCGCAAGGAGATCAAGGACCTGTTCGAGGGACTGCTCGGCCGCGAGATCGCCATCACCGACGGCCTACCGGTCGACATCGGCATCCCCAAGCCGGTGGTCGCGTCGTACGTCGACGACTACGGCCACCTGCGCGCCGTCGCCGTGATGAGCTTCGGCCTGGCCGCGCGCAGCGGTGCGGCGCTCGCACTGATCCCCAAGGGCGCTGTCGAGGCGGCCGAGGAGGACCGGGTGCTCCCGCCCAACCTGTTCGAGAACGCCTACGAGATCTGCAACGTGCTCGCGGCGCCGTTCGGTGACGCGATGGGCGAGCACCTGCGTCTCGCGGACGCCTACCCGCCCTCTTCGCCGGTGCCCGCGAACCTCCTCAGCATCGCGGCGCAGGTCGCCGCGCGCGAGGACGTGGACCTCGAGATCACGGGCTACGGCACCGGGTCGCTCTCGCTCGTCGTCGCGGCGTGAGACGGGCCTGACCTACGTTCGGCCACCGGGGGTGGTCGAACGTAGGCTGGGCGGAGATGAGTACGTCGATCCCGCTACCCGGCCTCGAGTCCGTCGCGCCCTCCGATCCGCCGCCGCGCAGGGGTCCGAGCCGTGACGAGCTCCTCGAGGGACTGAACGAACCGCAGCGCGCCGCCGTGATGCACGACGGGGCGCCGCTGCTCGTGGTCGCCGGCGCCGGATCCGGCAAGACCCGGGTGCTCACCCGGCGGATCGCGTGGCTGATCTCCGAGCGCCGGGCGCACCCCGGCTCGATCCTCGCGATCACCTTCACCAACAAGGCCGCGGCCGAGATGAAGGAGCGGGTCGAGGACCTGGTCGGCAAGCGCGCGCGGATCATGTGGGTGTCGACCTTCCACTCCGCGTGCGTGCGCATCCTGCGCAAGGAGTCGGACAAGCTGGGCTACAAGTCCAACTTCTCCATCTACGACGCCGCCGACCAGAAGCGGCTGATGACGCTGGTCTGCAACGACCTCGATCTCGACCCGAAGCGCTTCCAGCCCGGCGCGATGCTGCACTGGGTCTCCAACCAGAAGAACGAGCTGCGCGACCCCGAGGACGCCGCCAAGGACGCGCGCAACAACCTCGAGGAGACGTACGCCGCCGTCTACGCGACGTACCAACGCCGGCTCCGTGAGGCCAACGCCCTCGACTTCGACGACCTGATCATGGGCACCGTCCACGTCCTGCAGACGTTCCCGGAGGTGCGCGAGACCTACCGGCGGCGGTTCCGGCACGTGCTCGTCGACGAGTACCAGGACACCAACCACGCGCAGTACGCGCTGATCCACCAGCTCTGCGCCGACAATCCTGAGGACATCGACGATTCCGAGCGAGTCGAGCCCGCGGAGCTGATGGTCGTCGGCGACGCCGATCAGTCGATCTACGCGTTCCGGGGCGCCAACATCCGCAACATCCTCGACTTCGAGCAGGACTTCCCCAACGCCACCTCGATCCTGCTGGAGCAGAACTACCGCTCCACGCAGACGATCCTCAACGCCGCCAACGCGGTGATCGGTCACAACAAGGGCCGCAAGGAGAAGCGGCTGTGGTCGGACGCCGGCGACGGCGAGCGGATCGTCGGGTACGTCGCCGACGACGAGCGCGACGAGGCCCGGTTCGTGTCCGAGGAGATCGACAAGCTCACCGACGAGGGCCAGCTCCGGCCCGGCGACATGGCGGTCTTCTACCGGACCAACGCCCAGTCCCGGGTGTTCGAGGAGGTGTTCATCCGCACCGGTCAGCCCTACAAGGTCGTCGGCGGGGTGCGCTTCTACGAGCGCCGCGAGGTGCGCGACGCGCTGGCATACCTGCGGATGCTGGTCAACCCGGCCGACCAGGTGTCCCTGCGCCGGATCCTGAACACCCCGAAGCGTGGCATCGGCGACCGCGCGGTCGCCTGCGTGCAGGCGCTCGCCGACCGCGACCGGACGACGTTCTGGGAGGCCCTGCGGCGCGCCGACGAGGCGCCCGGCCTCGCCACCCGGTCGATGTCCGCGATCCAGGGCTTCGTCGCGATGGTCGAGGAGCTGCAGTCGATGGTCGACGCCGGCGAGCGCGCCGACGTCGTACTGGAGAGTGTGCTGGCCCGGTCCGGCTACCTGACCTCGCTCGAGGAGAGCGACGACCCGCAGGACGAGACCCGGCTGGAGAACCTCGCCGAGCTCGTCGCCGTCGCCCGGGAGTTCGCCGAGGACCCGCTGGCCGGCCCGTCCGCGGATCCGACGGACGTCGAGGCCGGCATCGTCGCTCCGGGCCTGGGCGACTTCCTGGAGCGGGTCGCCCTCGTGGCCGACACCGACCAGCTCCCCGACGACGACCCCGACGACCAGGGGGTGGTCACGCTGATGACGCTGCACACCGCCAAGGGCCTGGAGTTCCCGGTCGTGTTCCTGACCGGCCTCGAGGACGGTGTCTTCCCGCACTCCCGGGCCCTGGGTGACCAGACCGAGCTCGAGGAGGAGCGCCGGCTGGCGTACGTCGGCGTCACCCGCGCCCGCGAGCGGCTCTACATCTCTCGCGCGGTCGTGCGCTCGGCCTGGGGAGCGCCGTCGCACAACCCCGGCTCCCGGTTCCTCGACGAGCTGCCGGTCGACCTGGTCGACTGGCGCCGCACCGAGGCGGCACAGACCCAGTGGTCCCGGCCCGACCTCGCGAGTGGCTCGGCGGCCCGGCTCGGCGCGCCGACCGCGGCGGGCCGGCGCAACTTCTCTGCCGCCGCCGTCCGCGCCGACGCGGCCGCCCGGGCCAAGCCGGCCCGGGAGATCCCGAGCCTCGAGCCCGGGGACCGGGTGCTGCACGACTCGTTCGGCATGGGCACGGTCGTCGCCCTCGAGGGCGTGGGGGAGAAGACGGTCGCCTCGATCGACTTCGGGTCCGAGGGCGTCAAGCGCCTGCTGCTCCGCTACGCGCCGGTCGAGAAGCTGTAACCGGGCGTCCCCGCTGCGCGGGAACGCCCGGTTCGCTGGGCTCGCCGTGTCGCCGGTTGGGTACGTCGTGGTGCTGGTCCGCGGCGGCGCCACGCCTCGCTTTACGCTTCCCGGGCGTCCCCGCTCCGCGGAGCCGGATGGGTGCTGTCCGCCGGTGGTTGAGGAGGGCCACTGGGCCCGTCGTCTCGGTGGTTGAGGAGGGCCGCTAGGCCCGTCGTCTCGGTGGTTGAGGAGGGCCGCTAGGCCCGTCTCGAAACCCCCGAAAGTCGAGAAGCAGCCCGAAGGCCGGCATCACCGTGGGCGCGCACCTCACCGGGTCTCGACACGCTCTTCGCGCCTTCGTTCCTCAGGCGCGGAGGCTGCTCGACCACCGATAGCCCTACCGGAGTCGCGATCGACGGCTTCGCCGCCGACAGCGGCTCCGTCAGGGCTGCAACCCGTGCACCACGAGCGCGGCGTACGGGTCGACCGGGTCGCCGCCGCCGGGACGCACCTCGAGGTGCAGGTGCGGACCGGTCACATTGCCGGTCGATCCGACGAACCCGATGGCGTCGCCGCCGCTGACCTTCTGGCCGACGCTGACGGAGTAGGAGGTCTGGTGGCAGTACCAGAGCTCGGTGCCGTCATCGAGGGTGATCACCGTCTTGTTGCCGTACGCGCCGTCGTAGCCGACGGAGGTCACCACGCCGTTGGCGACCGCGTGGATGGTGGTGCCGCTGGGCGCAGCGAAGTCCAGGCCCGTGTGGTAGTGCGACCAGAGGCCGCTCGAGTCACCGAAACGGGCGGTGAGGTGGTAGCCGGAGACCGGTAGGACCCACCGGTTGAGCTTGAGCTTGGCGGCCTGCTGCTCGATCTCGTCGGCGTACTTCGCGAGGGCGGCGTCGCGTTGCTTGCTCTGCGCCTCGGCCTGGTCCACCAGCTTGTCGTCCGCGGTGTCGGCGAGCGCGTCGCGGCGGGAGTCGCGGCTGACGGTGCGTCGGTCCAGGAGGCTGACGCTGCCGATGCTGCTGGCGCCGGTGAGGGCGCTGGCCTGGCTGAACCGGGGGGTCTCGTCGCTGTCGAGCCCGCCGGCGGCGGTCAGGGCGCCACCGGCCGAGATCGCGAGAGCGGCGAGGCCGAGCATGACCGGGGCGCCGGGGAGCCCGCGGAAGAGCGGACCGCGGGAGGAGCTACGGCGAGCGCCGGCCGTCGACGGACCGGTGCGCGGCGTGTGCGCGGCGCGGACGCCGCCGATGCGCGACGTCTGGTAGACGACCGGGCGCTCCGCGAGCTCGGGCGGCGGGTACACCGTGACCGGCAGGACCTGGGTCTCCTCGTCCTCGCGGAGGACGGCGGCTACGGGGGTTGCAGAGGGCGGGGCGGACCGGCGGCCGGGCTTCTCTGCGCGACGCTTCCCGGCCACTGGGGTCGGGGGGTCCGAGGGACGGCGGCCGTGGCCGCGACGTTCCGCTCGGTGGTTACCCATACGTTTGCTTCTCCGCTGCTCGGGGTTCAGACGGCGAGGTTGGACTGTAACGGATTGATCACGGCGCCGGGACACCGGGCTCAGATCTTTGTGGACGATTTTCGTCGGGGTCGACTCTCTCACGAGTCGGCCCAGAAGTGACATCGGCCGTTCGGTCCCCCTCGAAACCACCTGGTTGGTTTCTTTACCTGACTTACCGAGAAGTGTGGAGACTCATGCCTGGGGTTAGCCTCGCAGCATGACTACCTCACCGGCGCGACGGATCCGCATCGTCGTCGGCAAGCCGGGCCTGGACGGTCACGACCGAGGGGCCAAGATCGTGGCCCGCGCCCTGCGCGATGCCGGCCACGAAGTGGTCTACACCGGTCTGCACCAGACTCCGGAGCAGATCGTGGAGACGGCGATCCAGGAGGACGCCGACCTGATCGGGCTCTCGGTGCTCTCCGGTGCCCACATGACGCTCTTCCGCCGGCTCGTCGAGCTGCTCGCCGAGCGCGACGCCTCCGACATCGTCATCTTCGGCGGCGGGATCATCCCGGAGGAGGACATCCCGGTCCTCGAGGAGCTCGGCGTCGCCAAGGTCTTCACCCCGGGCGCCACCACCGGTGAGATCAGCGGCTGGGTGGCCGAACACTTCGCCGAAGAGTCGTCGGAGCGCTCTGACTGAGCCCGGCCCGTGCCGGACGTCACGTCCCCGCGCCCTCGTCGTACTCCATCGAGCCGTCTAAGGTGCGACAGACACCCCGAGCGTGTGGCGGTCGTCTCGCGCGCCTGCCCGCTCCGACAACGAGGACTTGGTGGATCTGTGGATCTGATGGAATTCCAGGCGAAGGAGCTCTTCGCCAAGCATGGCGTGCCGGGCACCCCCGGCATCGTCGCCAACACCCCCGCCGAGGCCCGAGCCGCCGCTGAGCAGCTCGGCGTGTGCGTGGTCAAGGCGCAGGTCAAGGCCGGCGGTCGCGGCAAGGCCGGCGGCGTCAAGCTCGCCAAGACCCCGGACGAGGCCGAGCAGCACGCGACCGCGATCCTCGGCATGGAGATCAAGGGCCTCACCGTCAACCGGGTCCTGATCGCCCCGGCCGCGAGCATCGAGGAGGAGTACTACTTCTCCTTCCTGCTCGACCGTGCCAACCGGCGCTACCTCTGCATCGCGAGCGTCGAGGGCGGTGTCGAGATCGAGGAGGTCGCGAAGACCAACCCCGACGCCGTCAAGCAGATCCCGATCGACGCCGGCATTGGTGTCGACGAGGCCAAGGCCCGCGAGATCGTCGCCGAGGCGGCCTTCCCCGAGGCCCTCACGGAGCAGGCCGTCCAGACGGTCCTCGCCCTGTGGAAGGTCTTCGTCGAGGAGGACGCCACGCTCGTCGAGGTGAACCCGCTGGCCCGTCTGGCCGGTGACAAGCTCGAGGCGCTCGACGGCAAGGTCTCGCTGGACGAGAACGCCGAGTTCCGTCACCCCGAGCACGCCGAGTTCGAGGACAAGGCCGCCGCCGACCCGCTCGAGGCGAAGGCCAAGGAGAAGGGGCTCAACTACGTCAAGCTCGACGGTGCAGTGGGCATCATCGGCAACGGCGCCGGCCTGGTCATGTCGACGCTCGACGTGGTCGCGTACGCCGGTGAGGCGCACGGCGGGGTCAAGCCCGCCAACTTCCTCGACATCGGTGGCGGTGCGTCCGCCCAGGTGATGGCCGACGGCCTCGACGTCATCCTCAACGACCCGCAGGTCAAGAGCGTGTTCGTGAACGTCTTCGGCGGCATCACGTCCTGCGACGCGGTGGCCAACGGCATCGTCGGCGCCCTCGAGATCCTCGGCGACGAGGCGAGCAAGCCCCTCGTCGTACGCCTCGACGGCAACAACGTGGAGGAGGGCCGCCGCATCCTCGCGGAGGCCAACCACCCGCTGGTGACGCTGGTGGACACCATGGACGGCGCGGCCGACAAGGCCGCCGAGCTCGCGAACAAGGCAGGGGTCTGAACATGTCGATCTTCCTGAACAAGGACTCCAAGGTCATCGTCCAGGGCATCACCGGCGGCGAGGGCACCAAGCACACCCGCCTGATGCTCAAGGCGGGGACCAACGTCGTCGGCGGCGTCAACGCCCGCAAGGCCGGCACGACCGTGACCCACCAGGACGCGGACGGCAACGACGTCGAGCTGCCCGTCTTCGGCTCGGTCGCCGAGGCGATCAAGGAGACCGGCGCCGACGTGTCGGTCGCCTTCGTGCCCCCGGCGTTCACCAAGGACGCCGTGATCGAGGCCATCGACGCCGAGATCGGCCTGCTGGTGATCATCACCGAGGGCGTGCCGGTGCAGGACAGCGCCGAGTTCTGGGCCTACGCCCAGGGCAAGAGCACCCGCATCATCGGCCCGAACTGTCCCGGAATCATCACCCCGGGCGAGGCGCTCGCGGGCATCACCCCGGCGACCATCGCTGGCAAGGGCCCGGTCGGCCTGGTGTCGAAGTCGGGCACGCTGACCTACCAGATGATGTTCGAGCTGAAGGACTACGGCTTCTCGACCGCCATCGGCATCGGCGGCGACCCGATCATCGGGACCACCCACATCGACGCCCTCGCGGCGTTCGAGGCGGACCCCGAGACCAAGGCGATCGTGATGATCGGCGAGATCGGTGGCGACGCGGAGGAGAAGGCCGCGGCGTACATCAAGGAGCACGTCACCAAGCCCGTCGTCGGGTACGTCGCCGGCTTCACCGCTCCCGAGGGCAAGACGATGGGCCACGCCGGCGCGATCGTCGCCGACGGCGCGGGCACCGCCCAGGGCAAGAAGGAGGCCCTCGAGGCCGCCGGGGTCAAGGTCGGCAAGACGCCGTCCGAGACCGCCGCCTTGATGCGGGAGATTCTCAAGAACCTCTGATCCAACGCC
>NZ_BAABKN010000012.1:12012-221384 GCF_039543845.1 Nocardioides endophyticus
CCCCGTACGGGGGTCACTTTGCGCCGACTCGGCATTTAGCAGGGGTCGGCGGCGAAGGCGCACATGGCGTCGATGACCGGCGCCGACCTCTCCTGGACCAGCGCGGCGGTGTCCTCGGCCGGGGCGCCGAGCGAGGACGTCGTCGCCTGCAGGATCGCGTTGCCCACCCTGACGAGCTGGACCGCGTCGACGTCGCCGCCATCGGAGTAGTGGTTGGCGTAGACCAGCGACTGGTCACCGTCGTCGGACGGCAGGACGCCCACCCAGCGTTGCTTGCCCTCGGTCTGTAGAACGCAGGCCTGCATCTCGGCGCTGAGGGCAGTCAGGGCCAGCTCGGCCTCGCCGGCGGTCGGGTAGAGCGCGAGGGTGTGTGTGGAGCCGCCTTCCGACTCGGTATAGGTCGCCTGCTGGACCTCGTACGACCCGGTGGGGCCCCAGCCCGCCCCGGCGCAGACGTCCGTGACCGGTGAGTCGTACGACGCACTCGTCTGGACCGGCGTCGGCAGCCCTTCCGCCAGCGGGAAGCCTGCCGGGATCTTCGTCACCCACGAGGGGGAGGGGTTGGTCACCGGCGGCGTGGTGTCGGTGCGATTGCCGGTGGCCGCCATCGCCAGCGGCGTGGCGATGATCGCCACGACGGCGACGCCGCCGATCGCCGCGAGGGCGTTGTTGCGGCGGCGCATCCGGGTGCCGCGACGGCGTACCTCGGAGGCGGGAAGCGGGCTCATGGTCAGTCCTGGGTCGGTGAAGTTCTCGAGCTCGTCCAGAGGGTCACGCATGGCTGAGTCCTTCCTCGTCGGCGAGCAGTGCGGCCAGCGCCGCGCGTCCCCGGCTGAGCCGGGCCTTGATCGTTCCTTCAGGGACGCCGACCTCGCGGGCGACGTCGTGCACGGGCAGGTCGGCGATGTGGTGGAGCACCAGCGCCTGCCGTTGGGCCTCGGGCAGCTGCTTGAGCGCCGCCACCAGGGCGACGTGAGCCTCAGTGGGGGCCGCGCTCTCGTACGCCGGGCCTACGGCCCGGTCGACCGGTCGTCGGCCGCGCACGGTGCGCCGCCAGCGGCTCACCGCCAGGCGGTACGCCGTGGTGCGCACCCAGGCTTCCGGATGCTCGGCCTTCTCCAGTTTTCGGCGGTGCGCCCAGGCGCGGACGAACGCCTCCTGCACGCACTCCTGTGCCTCGTCGCGGTTGCCGATCATGGCGTAGACCTGGCCGGTGATCCGCTGGAACGACGCGGCGTAGAAGTCGTCGAACTCGCGTTCGTCCATCGACTCTGGTCCCGTCTCGTCAGGTCAGCAGGGTTGCTGATCGTGGGGGATACGCCCGAGCGGGACCCACGGTTGCACGTGGGAGCGAGAATTCTCTGGAGGCGGAGCGCTACCTCGGCGCGGGCATCTCCGCGAGCCGGTCCAGCGCACGCTGGGTGAGCGCCTGGAACGCGTCCGGGGTGATCGTGACGCCCTTGACCGGCACGAAGCCGACCTGGGCGACGGCGGTGCCATCGCGGACGACGCCCATCAGGAAGCTCAGCGTCTTGTCGTCGGTGACCTCGGTGTTGACCCGCCACACCGTCAGGTCGGCATTGCCCCGGCGTACGTCGCGCAGGCGGGTCACCTGGGTGCCCAACTGCTTCTTCGGGCAGCGCTCCAGGGCCTCGCGCACGCCGGCGACGAACGCCTTCGCCCGCTTCGGCGGCAGCGTGCCGACCGACTCCGTCAGTCCGAACTCGGCGGCCAGCTTGGCCTCCGGCACCAGGAAGGTCCGGGTGAGGTTGTTGCTCATCGGTGCCGCGCTGAAGTCGGTGTTGTCGCAGTGCGTCGCTGCCGCGTTGACGAGAGCCTTGCGAGGCTCGGTACCGACCCACGGCTTGTTCACGCCGGCGGCCGGCGGCAGGTCGATCTCGGCGAGCATGCCCGGGGCCTGGGCGACCGGGACCGGGCTCGCCTTCTGCGGCTTCGCGCTCGTCGAGCAGGTGCCGCCCTCGGGCAGCTCGCAGAGCTGGTCGACGCCGCGCGCGAGCACCTTGGCGATCGCAGCGGGACGGGGGCCGTCCGCTGCGCGCGTGGTGCTGACGGTCGTGGTCGTGAAGCTGCCGGTGCGGGCGACGGCGGCGATGACGGTCTTCTCGGGTGCCGACCAGGTGTGCAGCTCGAACAGCTGCGCCTCGTCACCCACCCCAGGCAAGTCGTACGTCGCGAGCAGCTGGGCCCGGTCCTCGTGACAGCCGGCGAACCAGGCGACAGCGGTGGCGTAGCCACGGCCGGCGGCCCGCTCGGTCCGCGACGACTCGGCGGTCTGCACGACCGTCGTCGCGATCTTCGGCTTCGGCTTCATGGACGAGGTCAGCGCCGAGTTCTGGTCCGACGTCTGGGGGTCGAAGATCCGGACCAGTGCCGCGTCGGGGCGGTTGCGTGGCGAGACGTAGCGGCTCTGCTGGCAGGTCATCACCTTGCCGTTGCCCTCGGAGTTGTCGTCCGTGCTCGCGACCGTCCACCCGGTGGCGTCGGGGACCGACACGAGCCGGTTGAGGCTGTCCGCGGCAAGCAGGGAGTCCTCCGGTACCTCGACCACCTCCGGGGCGGGGGCGCCGGACGGGTCGCCGGCCTCGATGCGCTCGCCTGCGAGCGTCGGGCGTACGCCGTCGGCGTCGGTGAGCAGGGTGCCGGCGATCACGAGCGCGGCCGCCGTGGCGGCGACGCCGATGACCGTGTGGGTGCGACGACGGGTGGCTCCCGCGCGCCGGAGGATGGTGGGGCGCGGCCAGCGGTTGGTCTCGACGTGGGCGCGGACGGCCTCGAGAGCGCCGCGGACCGCGGTCGTGCCGATCTCACGGTGCAGCGCGAACGTGGCCGTCGCGGTCTGCAGCTCGCGCTCGGCCTCGGGGCGGGGCAGGCCGACCTCGCGGGCCATCGCGGCCAGCGAGCTGGTCGTCAGCTCGGTCACGAGCAGCACCCGGCGCTGGGTCATCGACAGGCGGCCCAGGGCGTCGAGGGTGGCCTTGATCTCGGGGTCGAGGCCCTTCTCGCGGTGCCACAGCTTCGCCGTGTGCCGGCGTACGGCGTGGCGGCAGGCGTGCCCGCGGACCCAGGCCTCCGGGTCCTCCACGCGGGAGACCTTGCGCCAGTGGTGCCAGGCGACGACGAACGCGTCGCGCACCGCGGCGCGGGAGGCAGGAAGGTCGCCAGTGAGGCAGTACGTCAGCAGCAGGAGGCGGGTGCGTACGTCCTTGTAGAACTGGTCGAACTCGTCGGGCTCGGTCATGGCGCCGTCCACGGTAGCCCGCCCCCCTGATCCGTGCCGATTCGGCGTGTGCGCCCCGATCCGGCGCCCGCGGCGGGCGATGATGGCCGCACCATGACGTCCCTGCTCCCCGGATCGCTCTCCTCCGGCTCGGCCGCGTCCGGTCGGAGCGGCGCAGACCTGAGGCACCGCTCTCCGCTGGTGCCGGTCGCCCTGCTCGGGGGGATGGCTGCCGCGGCCGCGACGCTGGTCGTCTGTCTGGCGCTCGGCGTCGTCGGCTGGTTCCTCGCCGACGCGGGCGCGCACGGCACTCCCAGCGACGGACTGCGCGTGGGAGCACTGGGTTGGCTGCTCGCGCACGGGTCCGGGGTCACCGTGAACGGCGTCGCCATCACCCTCGTCCCGCTCGGCGTCTCGGCGCTCTGTGCCTGGTCGGCCTGGCGCATCGGGCACCGGGTCGGCGACGCGATCTCCGGACATGGTCCCGACTCCGACCGGATCGCCGACGGCGAGCGCGACTGGACCGTCCCGATCGCCGCCTCGATGTTCACCGCGGGCTACCTCCTCGTGGCGATCATCACAGGCGCGGTGGCCTCCACGCCCGACACCGCACCGTCGCTCGCGCGGGTCGTCGGCTGGTCGCTCGTGCTCTCCGCGACCTTCGGCTGGGCCGCCATCGCGACCGGTGCCGGTCGCCTCGCGATCTGGGCGACGCTCGTGCAGCCGTGGCTGCGGGCCGCGTTCGTCGGCGGGCTGCGCATCCTCGGCGGCTTCCTGCTCGTGTCGACCGCGGTCTCCCTGGTGTCCCTCGTCGTCGACTTCGGTACGGCGGTCAACGTGATGTCCCGCCTGCACACCGGGGCCGGCGACGCCACCGTCTACACGGTCCTCACCGCGACGCTGGTCCCCAATGCCGCGCTCTTCGCCGGCAGCTACCTGCTCGGCCCGGGCTTCCTCGTCGGCACCGGCACGATGGTGTCCCCGACGCTGGTCTCGCTCGGCCCGGTGCCGATGTTCCCGCTGCTCGCCGCACTCCCCGACAACGGCGCCACACCAGCCTGGGCGACGTACCTGATCGCCGTACCGCCCCTGATCGCAGCCATCGCGGCCGCCCGGGCGCAGCGCCGTACGCCCACCCTCCGCTGGGAGGAGGGCGCCCTGCGCGGCTGCGTCGGTGGCGTGACGGCCGGGCTGCTGCTCGGCGTCCTCGCCGCGATCTCCGGCGGTGCCGCCGGGCCGGGCCGGATGCGCGAGATCGGGCCCGACGCGACGGACGTGATGGTGCACGCCGTGACCGCGTTCGGGCTGGGCGGCGTCGTGGGTGGTCTGGCGATGACCTGGTGGCAGCGCCGCGCCGCCCGCCACGCCGAGGCCTGAGCGTCCTAGACTCCGACGCGTGTCCGAGCCTGCTGCCGTCGTCGTCCTCGTGTCGGGCTCCGGCACCAACCTCCAGGCGCTGATCGACGCTTGCGCCGACCCGTCGTACGGCGCTCACGTAGTCGCCGTCGGCGCCGACCGCGGCGGCATCGAGGGCCTGGCCCGCGCCGAGCGCGCCGGCATCCCGACGTTCACCCTGTCGGTCAAGGAGTTCGAGACCCGCGAGGAGTGGGACGCCGCACTCGCGGGTGCCGTCGCGGCGTACGACCCCGACATCGTCGTGCTGGCCGGGTTCATGAAGCTGGTCGGCAGCACCTTCCTCGCGGTCTTCGGCGGCAAGGTGGTCAACACCCATCCCGCGCTGTCGCCGTCGTTCCCGGGGATGCACGGCCCGGCCGAGGCGCTGGCGTACGGCGTGAAGGTCACCGGCGCGACGCTCTTCGTGGTCGATCCCGGCGTCGACACCGGACCGATCGTCGCCCAGCGGGCGGTCGAGGTGGTCGACGGCGACACCGTCGAGACGCTGCACGAGCGGATCAAGGTGGCCGAGCGGGGCATGCTCGTGGACTCGATCGGGGCGATGGCCCGGGAGGGCTTCACGGTCGAGGGCCGCCGGGTCCGGATGGGTCGCCTGGTCGACTAGGCTGAGGCCACACGACTGGCGCAGGTGGGCGACCACCAGGGAGTGACGCCGGGAGCATCGACCGCCTGGGTGCTTCCCAACCGCCGACCCAGCAGGAGTCCCCGTGTCCCAGGTTGCCCAACCGTCTGGCCGCATCCCGATCAAGCGCGCCCTCGTCTCCGTCTACGACAAGACCGGCCTCGAGGACCTGGTCCAGGCCCTGCACGACGCCGGCGTCGAGCTCGTCTCCACCGGCGGCTCCGCGGCCCTGATCGCCGGGCTCGGCCTGCCGGTCACCAAGGTCGAGGAGCTCACGGGCTTCCCCGAGTGCCTCGACGGCCGGGTCAAGACGCTGCACCCGCGGGTGCACGCCGGCATCCTCGCCGACCGCCGGCTGGACTCCCACGTGGAGCAGCTCGCGGAGCTCGGCGTCGAGCCGTTCGACCTGGTGATCTCGAACCTCTACCCGTTCGTGCAGACCGTGCAGTCCGGCGCGACGCCCGACGAGTGCGTCGAGCAGATCGACATCGGGGGCCCGTCGATGGTCCGCGCCGCCGCCAAGAACCACCCCTCGGTCGCGATCGTCACCTCGCCCTCCAGCTACGCCGACGTGGTCGCGGCCCTCGCCGACGGTGGCTTCACGCTCGACCAGCGCAAGCGGCTGGCGGCCGAGGCGTTCGTGCACACCGCGTCGTACGACGTGGCCGTGGCGTCCTGGATGGGCAGCGTGCTCACCGACACCTCCGACGGGACGAACTTCCCGGCCTGGGCCGGCGCGACCTGGGAGAAGTCGGCCGTGCTGCGGTACGGCGAGAACCCGCACCAGCCGGCCGCGCTCTACACGAGCGCCCTCGGCGGTGGCCTGGCCGCGGCCGAGCAGCTGCACGGCAAGGAGATGTCCTACAACAACTACGTCGACACCGACGCCGCCCGCCGGGCCGCGAACGACTTCGACGAGCCGGCCGTTGCGATCATCAAGCACGCCAACCCCTGCGGCATCGCGGTGGGCGCAGACGTCGCCGAGGCGCACCGCAAGGCCCACGAGTGCGACCCGGTCTCCGCGTTCGGTGGCGTGATCGCGGTCAACCGCCCGGTCTCGGTCGAGATGGCGCAGCAGGTGGCGGAGGTGTTCACCGAGGTGATCGTCGCGCCGGCGTACGACGAGGGCGCGGTCGAGATCCTCCAGGGCAAGAAGAACATCCGCATCCTGGTGTGCGCGGTCGACGAGCACCCCGCACCCGTGGAGATCCGGCCGGTCAGCGGTGGCCTGCTGATGCAGCGCGTCGACCACGTCGACGCTGATGGTGACGACCCGGCCACCTGGACCCTCGCCACCGGTGAGGCGGCCTCGCCCGAGGTGCTGGCCGACCTGGCGTTCGCCTGGCAGGCGTGCCGCTCGGTGAAGTCCAACGCGATCCTGCTCGCCAAGGGTGGCGCCTCGGTCGGCGTCGGCATGGGTCAGGTCAACCGGGTCGACTCGTGCAAGCTCGCCGTCGAGCGCGCGGGGGAGCGGTCGGTCGGCTCGGTCGCCGCGTCCGACGCGTTCTTCCCGTTCGAGGACGGCCCGCAGATCCTGATCGACGCCGGTGTCGCCGCGATCGTCCAGCCCGGAGGCTCGGTGCGTGACGAGCTCACCATCGAGGCCGCCAAGGCGGCCGGCGTGACGATGTACTTCACCGGCACCCGGCACTTCTTCCATTGAGCGAAGCGAAGGGAAGAAGTGCCGCTGAGCCGAGTCGGCGGAAACGGACCGGGGAGCGAAGCGGAGGAGGACGGCTTGCGCCGACTCGGCGATCGTCAAGCAACCGTGTGCCGACCGCCGGCCCCGACCACAGCGGGGTGGCATGAACACCAGCCCGCCCGATGACAGGATGCAACACGTGACTGCACAGAAGCTGGACGGCTCCGCCACCCTCAAGTCGATCAAGGTCGAGCTGACCGAGCGCGTGGCCAAGCTGCGCGAGCAGGGCATCGTGCCCGGTCTCGGCACCGTCCTGGTCGGCGACGACCCGGGCTCGCACTGGTACGTCGGCGCCAAGCACAAGGACTGCGCCGAGATCGGCATCGAGTCGATCCGCGTCGACCTGCCGGCGACCGCGAGCCAGGCCGAGGTCGAGGCGGAGATCGACCGCCTCAATGCCGACCCGGGCTGCACCGGGTTCCTGGTGCAGCAGCCGACCGGGCTCGATGAGTTCCGGCTGCTCTCGCGCGTCGACCCGGACAAGGACGTCGACGGGCTGCACCCGACCAACCTCGGCAAGCTCGTGCTCGGCGAGACTGGCCCGCTGCCGTGCACCCCGATCGGCTGCATCGAGCTGCTCCGTCGCCACGGGGTCGAGCTGAACGGCGCCGAGGTCGTCGTCGTCGGCCGTGGCCTCACCGTGGGCCGCCCGCTCGGCCTGCTGCTCACCCGGCGGTCCGAGAACTCCACCGTCACGCTCTGCCACACCGGCACCCGCGACCTGGCCGCCCACACGCGGACGGCCGACGTCATCGTGGCCGCGGCCGGCGTACCCGGGATCATCGGCGCCGACATGGTCAAGCCGGGCGCAGCGGTGCTCGACGTGGGCGTCTCGCGGGTCGACGGCAAGATCGCCGGGGACGTCGCGGACGACGTCTGGGACGTCGCGGGCTGGATCTCGCCCAACCCGGGCGGCGTGGGTCCGATGACCCGCGCGATGCTCCTGTCCAACATCGTCTCGGCCGCCGAGCGTCAGGTGTCGTGAGCGACGTCGAGCCCCCGTCCGACGACGTGGAGCCGCTCTCCGCCGAGGACGTCGGCGAAGGGGAGCCGCGCCGCTACCCGTCGACGATCGGCGGCGGGTTCTACCTCGTCGTGCTCGCCGTGGTCGCGATCGCGATCGGCATCATCACGTCGGGCAACTGGCGACTCGGGATCCGGTGGTACGGCGCGGCGCTGCTCTTCGGGGCGCTCGTGCGGGCCGTGCTGCCCGCCAAGGACGCCGGCATGCTCGCCGTACGCAAGCGCTGGTGGGACTGCTTCCTGCTGATCGCCACCGGTATCGCGCTGATCTTCCTGGCCGGCTCGATCCCCGACCAACCCGGCCTCTAACGCCGAGTCGGCGCAAAGTGACCCCAACCAGGGTCACTCTGCGCCGACTCGAGGGTCAATTTGCGCCGACTCGGCCTCAGATCAGCCCGAGCTCCGTCACGGCGGCGCGCTCGTCGGCGAGCTCCGCGGTGGAGGCGTCGATCTTGCCGCGCGAGAAGTCGTCGATCTCAAGACCTTGGACGATCTCCCAGTTGCCGTCCTTGGTGGTGACCGGGAAGGACGAGATCAGGCCCTCGGGGACGCCGTACGAGCCGTCGGAGACGACCGCCATCGAGACCCAGTCGTCCTTGGCGGAGCCGAGCAGCCAGTCGCGGGCGGCGTCGACGGTGGCCGACGCTGCGGACGCGGCCGAGGACGAGCCCCGGGCGTCGATGATCGCGGCGCCGCGCTTGGCGACGGTCGGGATGAAGGTGTCCGCGATCCAGGCCTGGTCGCCCACGACCTCGGCGGCGTTCTTGCCGCCGACCTCGGCGTGGAAGATGTCAGGGTACTGCGTCGCGGAGTGGTTGCCCCAGATCGTCATCTTCTTGATGTCGGTCACGGCGGCGCCGGTCTTGGCGGCGAGCTGCGAGATCGCGCGGTTGTGGTCGAGGCGGGTCAGCGCCGAGAACCGCTCCTGCGGGATGTCGGGCGCGTTGGTCATCGCGATCAGCGCGTTGGTGTTGGCCGGGTTGCCGGTCACGCCGATGCGGACGTCGTCGGCGGCGACCTTGTTGAGCGCCTTGCCCTGCGCGGTGAAGATCGCGCCGTTGGCCGAGAGCAGGTCACCGCGCTCCATGCCGGGGCCGCGCGGACGGGCGCCGACGAGCAGCGCCAGGTTGACGCCGTCGAAGATCGTCTCGGCGTCGTCGCCGATCTCGACGCCGGCCAGGTTGGGGAACGCACAGTCGTCCAGCTCCATGACGACGCCCTCGAGCGCCTTCAGGGCCGGCGTGATCTCCAGCAGCCGCAGCTCGATCGGGCGGTCGCCCAGCAGCGACCCGCTCGCGAGGCGGAACAGCAGGCTGTATCCGATCTGACCGGCGGCGCCGGTGACGGCAACCTTCAACGGGGTTGAACTCACGACTACTCCTTGAACACGCGATGGTGAGGAATGGTGGGATTTCCGGCTCCCGACGCTAGCAGCGGGGGAGGGTTCCACTCGCAGGAGGTCTGGGGTACGGGATCATGGCCGCCATGAAGTCGAGGGGGAAGTCGAGGGAGAGGTCGAGGCGGGGACGCCGCGCGCTCGTCGCCGTCGTCGTCCTCCCGCTCGTCCTCGGCGGGTGCGGCAGCGCCTCCGTCTCGAGCCCCCCGTCGGGCGTGGACGACCTGGTCGTGCCCACCCCGACGCCCGACCCCGACGACTTCGCCGGCAGCATCGACAACCCCTGGCTGCCACTGTCGGCCGGGCGCACCTGGACCTACGACGTGGTCGACGTCGACGGCGCGCACTCGCTGGAGGTCACGGTCGAGGACGGCCCGGAGATCGCCGGCGTCGCGACGACCGCCCAGGTGAGCACCGAAGACGGCGAGACCACGACCGACTGGTTCGCGCAGGACGCCGACGGCAACGTCTGGTGGTTCGGCCGCGAAGGAGAGTGGCAGGCGGGCTCCGACAGCGCCGAGGCCGGGCTGGCGGTGCCGGCGACGCCCCGCGTCGGTGACGGTTTCCGTACGGCGTACCAGCCCGGCGTCGTCGAGGACGTCGCCACGGTGGTGGCGCTCGACGGGTCGGCCACGGTCCCGGCAGCGTCGTACGACGACCTCCTGGTCACCCGGCAGGTCTCGTCGCTCGAGCCCGGTGCCTCGGTCGAGCGGTCCTGGGCGCGCGACGTGGGCCTGGTCGAGCAGATCGAGCAGGGCCGCGCGGTGCGGCTGAGTGACGTCGCGAGCTAGCGGAGCCGATCAGCTGGGCGGACGGATCTGGGTGCCGTCGTCGCCCTCGTCGCCACGCGACTGCCAGATGGGCGGGTCCTCCGCGGCGACCTCCTCGACCACGATCGTCTCCTCGACGACGTAGTCGGCCGCGGGCTGGGCAGCCTGCTGTGCCTCGGCCGCCTGCTGCGCCTGCCACTGCTCGGGCGTCGAGCCGACGGGGTGCCACTGCTGGCCGGCCGGGTCCCACTGCCAGCCGTCCTGGATGATCGGCGCCGGCGCCGGTGCCGGGACCGGCTCCTGGTTCCACTGCTGCTGGTACTGGTCGGGGGAGGCATAGCCGGGCACCTGGGCCGCCGTACGGGGCCGCGAGAAGGTGATGCCGGAGCCGGGGACCGCGTCGCCGACGCGGCCGAACAGCATCGGGTAGAGCAGTCCGGCGATCGCTGCGCCGAGCAGCGGGGCCAGGATGAACAGCCACAGCTGGGCGATCGCGTCGGTGCCGGCGAAGAGCGCCGGCCCGATGGACCGGACGGGGTTGACCGAGGTGCCGGTGGCGGGGATCGCGACGAAGTGGATCGCGGCGAGGGTGAAGCCGATCGTCAGCGGTGCGAGCGCAGGGTGCTCGTTGCGCTCGTCGGTGACGGCGAGGATGACCGTGACGAAGACGGCGGTCATCACCAGCTCGAGGAGGAAGGCGGCCCACCAGGCGTAGCCGCTGCCGGCGTCGCCGAACGCGTTCTGGCCCATGTTGCCCTCGGCCTCGAAGCTCTCGAAGCCCTGCATCAGCGCGTAGAGCAGGAAGGCGCCGACGATCGCGCCGAAGAGCTGGGCGACGACGTACAGCCCGACGTGGCGCCAGGCCATCCGGCCGCCGATCGCGGCACCGACGGAGACCGCCGGGTTGAAGTGGGCGCCGGAGACGCGGCCGAATGCGTAGGCCATCACCATCACGGCCACGCCGAACGTGAGCCCGATCGTCTGGATGCTGAACTGATCCGCCTGCCCGGCGTAGATGACCGAGCCGCAGCCGAAGAACACCAGGACGAACGTCCCGAAGACCTCGGCCGTGAGCTTCTGCTGGATGGTGGAGTCCGGCATACGTCTGCTCCCCTCGTCGGACGTCCCCCGCGGACGCCCCGGGGCAGCACTCTAGTAGGCAAAGGGTCCCGTTGCCCCGGCTAGGAGCGGGTGCGAAGGTGGATGCGTCGCCTGCGTCAGGTATCTTGACGTCAAGGAATCCAGTCCGCTGCCCATCGCAACAGACCAGCCTCAGGAGTCACCGAGCATGGCCAAGATCATCTACACGCACACGGACGAGGCGCCTCTGCTGGCGACGTACTCCTTCCTTCCGATCGTGCAGGCGTACGCCGGCAAGGCGGGCGTCGACATCGAGACGCGTGACATCTCGCTCGCGGGGCGCATCCTGGCCCAGTTCGGGATCGTCGACGACGCGCTCGCCGAGCTCGGTGACCTCGCGAAGACGCCCGAGGCCAACATCATCAAGCTGCCCAACGTGTCCGCCTCCATCCCGCAGCTGAAGGCCGCGATCAAGGAGCTGCAGGAGCAGGGCTACGACCTCCCGGACTACCCGGAGAACGCCCAGACCGCGGACGAGAAGGCCGTCGTCGCGAAGTACGACAAGGTCAAGGGCTCCGCGGTCAACCCGGTGCTGCGCGAGGGCAACTCCGACCGCCGCGCGCCGCTGTCGGTCAAGAACTACGCCAAGAGCCACCCGCACCGCATGGGCAAGTGGTCCACCGAGTCGAAGACCAACGTCGCGACGATGGGCAAGGACGACTTCTTCTCCAACGAGAAGTCGGTCGTGATCCCGAGCGACGACACCCTGACCATCAAGCACGTCGCCGCCGACGGCACCGAGACCGTGCTCAAGGACGGCATCAAGGTTCTGGCCGGCGAGGTCGTGGACGGCACGTTCATGAACGTCGCCGCGCTGCGCCGCTTCCTCACCGAGCAGATCGCGCGGGCCAAGGCCGACGACGTGCTCTTCTCGGTGCACCTCAAGGCCACGATGATGAAGGTCTCGGACCCGATCATCTTCGGCCACGTCGTGCAGGCGTTCTTCCCGACCCTCTTCGAGCAGTACGGCGAGCAGCTCGCCGCCGCCGGCATCTCCCCGAACGACGGCCTCGGCGCCCTCCTCGGCGCGGTCGGCTCCCTCCCCGAGGGCGACGCGATCAAGGCGGCCGTCACGGCCGGCCTGGCCGACGGCCCGACGATGGCGATGGTCGACTCCGACAAGGGCATCACCAACCTGCACGTCCCGTCCGACGTCATCATCGACGCCTCGATGCCGGCGATGATCCGCGGCGGTGGCCACATGTGGGGCCCCGACGGCAACGAGGCCGACACCCTCGCGGTGATCCCGGACTCCAGCTATGCCGGCGTCTACCAGGCCGCCATCGACGACTGCCGCACCCACGGCGCCCTCGACCCGTCGACCATGGGCTCGGTGCCCAACGTCGGCCTGATGGCCCAGGCGGCGGAGGAGTACGGCTCCCACGACAAGACCTTCGAGGCCCCGGCCGCTGGTCAGATCCAGGTCGTCAACGCTGCCGGCGACGTGCTCATCGAGCACGACGTCGAGCCCGGTGACATCTGGCGTGCCTGCCAGACCAAGGACGCCCCGATCCGCGACTGGGTCAAGCTGGCCGTCACCCGCGCCCGCGCCTCCGGCTCGCCTGCCATCTTCTGGCTCGACGAGACTCGCGCGCACGACGCCAACCTGATCGCCAAGGTCAACGAGTACCTCCCCGAGCACGACACCGAAGGCCTGCAGATCGAGATCATGGCGCCGGCCGCCGCGACGACGTACTCCCTGGAGCGCATCCGCAAGGGCGAGGACACCATCTCGGTGACCGGCAACGTGCTGCGCGACTACAACACCGATCTCTTCCCGATCCTCGAGCTCGGTACGTCGGCCAAGATGCTCTCCGTCGTCCCGCTGATGAACGGCGGTGGCCTCTTCGAGACCGGCGCCGGCGGCTCGGCTCCCAAGCACGTGCAGCAGCTGGTGAAGGAGAACTACCTGCGCTGGGACAGCCTGGGCGAGTTCTTCGCGCTGGTGCCGTCGCTGGAGCTGTACGCCGAGCAGGCCGGGACGCCGGGCGCCAAGGTGCTCGCCGACGCCCTCGACCGCGCGACGGGCACCTTCCTCAACGAGGACAAGTCGCCGACCCGCAAGCTCGGGGGAATCGACAACCGTGGCTCGCACTTCTACCTGGCGCTCTACTGGGCCCAGGAGCTGGCGGGGCAGACCGAGGACGCCGACCTGGCGGCCGCGTTCAAGCCGCTGGCGGAGCGGCTCGCCGCCGACGAGACGGCGATCGTGGACGAGCTGATCGCCGTACAGGGCTCGCCTGCCGACATCGGTGGCTACTACCGGCCCGACGACGCGAAGGCGGACGCGGTGATGCGCCCGTCCGTGACCCTCAACGCGGCACTGGCGTCCCTTGCCTGAGCAGGACACGCCCGAGGCCGAGGCCGGCTACGCCCACTGGGACCAGAAGCCGGCCCTCGGCCGTCGGGGCATGATCCTGGCGGTCGTGATTCCGGTGCTGATCGCGGCAGCCGGGTTCGGCGTGGTCGCGATCGTCTCGCACGGCTCCGAGACGGCCGCGACGGCGATCAAGGTGCCGACCGGGGAGTGGATCCCCGGTCAGGCCGGCGGCTCCACCACGATCCAGGGCAACCTCGCGGTCGACGGGCGGCACTGTGTCTACCTGCAGAACCCCGCCGGTGAGATCTGGCCGGTCTGGCCGGCCGGATTCCGGGCCCGCCTGGACGCCAACGGCAAGGTCAGCCTGTACGACGGCAAGGACCACCTGGTCGCCCGCGACGGTGAGGGCATCCAGGCCACCGGCACGCTGACCTCGCCCGCGGCGTTCGCCGGCGAGACCTGCCTGCCGTCCAACGACGACGTCGCCGTCGTGCAGTCCGAGGTCACTCGGATCGGCTGAGGGAGGGGGGGTTTCCCCGGTCGGCCGGGGAAACCCGCTCATTCGTGGCGGAACGTCGACACCAGATCCTGCAGCCGCACCGACATCTGCGAGAGGACGGCGACGGCGCCGTGGAGCCGCTGGACGCTGTCCGTGGTCACCTGCGACGCGTCCGCCACCCGGCCGACGGTCTGGGCGATCTCCTGGGCGGCGTGGACGCCGGTCCCGGCGACGACGGCGAGGAGGAGGCAGAGGATGCCGAAGGCCAGGAAGAGCCGTCGGCCGATCGACAGGTGGTGCAGCAGCTTGCGCAGGTGGGGGTTGTCTCGCGTGGTGTTGACTTGTTGCTGGTCGACCGCCCTATCGGCGATGTGGGAGGAGACCTGAGGCGCACCTACGCTGGATCACGTATGAACCCGGAATACGACCGCCCCGACTCCGGGTTGCAGCCCGCGTGACGACTGCACCCACCACCGCCCCTGCCGCGACGGCGCCAGCCGCCGCTCGGCACTACCGGTTCGCGGTGGTGGCGCTCGCCCTCGGCGGGTTCGCGATCGGCACGACCGAGTTCGTGACCATGGGCCTGCTGCCGCAGATCGCCGACGGCGTCGGCATCTCGATCCCGCAGGCCGGGCACATGATCTCGGCGTACGCGCTGGGCGTGGTCGTCGGTGCGCCGGTGATCGCGATCTTCGGCGCCAAGCTCCCGCGCCGGGCCCTGCTGGTCTGGCTGATGGCGGCGTACGCCGTGTTCAACGCGCTCAGCGCGCTGGCCGGCAGCTACGGCGTGCTGTTCGTCGCCCGGTTCCTCGACGGGCTCCCGCACGGCGCCTACTTCGGCGTCGCCTCGCTGGTCGCCGCGAGCCTGGCAGCACCCGAGCACCGCGGACGTGCCGTCGCGAGCGTGATGCTCGGGCTCTCCATCGCCAACGTCGTCGGGGTCCCCGCCGCCACCTGGCTCGGCCAGCAGGTCGGCTGGCGCTCGGCGTACCTCTCGACCGCCGGCCTCGCCGTCCTCACCGTCGTGATGATCATCGCCTTCGTGCCTTCGGTGCCGGGCAACCCGGCCGCCACGGGACGCAAGGAGATGCTGTTCTTCCGCAACGGCCAGGCGATGCTGACGCTGCTGGCCGGAGCCGTCGGCTTCGGTGGGCTGTTCGCGGTCTACTCCTACATCGCCCCGACCGTGACCGACGTCGGTGGCCTGCCCGACTCCGCGGTGCCGCTCTTCACGGCGGCGTTCGGCGTCGGCATGGTGGCCGGTACCTGGCTCGCGGGTCGGCTCGCCGACTGGTCTGTCTTCCGCACCCTGATCTGGGCCGGTGTGGGCTCCTTCCTCGTGATGCTGCTCGTCTGGGCGCTGGCGCCGTACGGCTGGTGGCTGCTTCCGGCGATCTTCCTGGTCACGGCGATCGGCTCCGTCCTGGTGGTCAACCTCCAGCTGCGCCTGATGACCGTCTCCGGCGAGGCGCAGACCCTCGGCGCCGCCATGAACCACGCGTCCCTCAACATTGCCAATGCGCTCGGCGCCTGGCTGGGTGGCCTCGTCATCGCGGCGGGCTACGGCTACCGGGCGCCTGCCCTGGTGGGTGCAGCTCTCTCGATCGCCGGCATCGGCGTGCTCTTCTGGTCGGCTGCCGTCGACCGCCGCAGCACCGACTGACTCCCAGCGCTGCCCCGTCGCCGGGCGGGAGAACCTCGTCTATCGGATGGACCAGTGGGGCACGGTGCTGAGCACGATCGACCCACCGGACGTCGCCGACTCCGTGGGACAGGTGCTCGGCGGGCCTCCGGCGAACCTTGCCGTGTCCCCGGACGGGAGCAAGATCGCCTACATCTACGAGAAGTACTCGTGCCCGGTCGGGCTGGCCTGCAAGATGCGCTACGTCACCGCGTTCACGTCGTCCACCGCTGTCACCGACCCGACCGGCAACTACCCGGACGGTGGATGACCGCCGTTCCCGACCCCGCTGTGTGCGACCTGTGTGCGACCACCGAGGAGCCCGGCATCGCCGGCCCGACCTGGCCCGCGGACAGCGGGCGCGTCGCAACCGTCGTACTCGCCGGCGGCGCAGCAGACGCGGCCGACGTACCCGCCGCAGGCGTTCGCGACCAAGGCGAAGCCGAAGATCGGCCACCGGCTCCAGGTGCGTGTCAGGGCGTTCCGACAGGGCTACCGGAACGCCGTGGTGGTGTCCGCCCCGGTGCGCGTCAGGCGCTGACCATGGGTGAGAATGTCGGCCATGTCCACCACGACCGAACCCGAGGTCTCAACGGCTGCGGCGGGGACGGGCACGTCCCGTCCGCGCGTGCTCTCCGGCATCCAGCCGACCGCCGACTCGTTCCACTTCGGCAACTACCTCGGGGCCTTGCGGCAGTGGGTGGACCTCCAACAGGAGTACCAGCCCTTCTTCTTCATCGCCGACCTGCACGCGATCACCGTCGAGCAGGACCCCAAGGTGCTGCGGGAGCGCACCCTGCGAGCCGCCGCGCAGCTGCTCGCGATGGGCATCGACCCGGCCCGGTCCGCGATCTTCGTCCAGTCCCAGGTCCCGGAGCACGCGCAGCTGGGGTGGGTGCTGCAGTGCCTGACCGGCTTCGGCGAGGCCCGCCGGATGACCCAGTTCAAGGACAAGTCCGCCAAGGGTGGTGAAGGAGCGGCCAGCGTCGGGCTGTTCACCTACCCGGTCCTCCAGGCTGCCGACATCCTGCTTTACCGGCCGCACTACGTGCCGGTGGGCGAGGACCAGCGCCAGCACCTCGAGCTCACCCGCGACCTGGCCCAGCGCTTCAACAGCCGCTACAAGAAGACGTTCCGCCTCCCGGAGCCCTACATTCTCAAGGCGACCGCCAAGATCACCGACCTCCAGGACCCGACCTCGAAGATGTCGAAGTCGGCGTCCTCCCCGTCGGGCATCGTGGAGATGCTCGACGACCCCAAGGCCTCCGCGAAGAAGATCCGCTCCGCGGTGACCGACTCGGAGGCGGCGATCCGCTTCGACCCCGAGCACAAGCCGGGCATCAGCAACCTGCTCACGATCTACTCCGCGCTCACCAGCCGCCCGGTCGCCGACCTCGAGGCCGAGTACGCCGGCCGCGGCTACGGCGACCTGAAGACGGACCTGGCCGACGTCGTCGTCGAGTTCGTGACGCCCTTCCGGGAGCGCACGCTCGAACTGCTCGACGACCAGACCTACCTGTCCGACGTACTTCGCCAGGGGACCGAGCAGGCCGGTGAGGTGGCCCGTGCGACCCTCCGCGACGTCTATCAGCGGGTCGGCTTCGTCGCGGCGGGCCAGTAGGGTTCAGGAGTGCCGACGATTGGAGTGGCGGTCGCGATCCCGGAGCCCTGGGCGAGCGAGCTGCAGGACTATCGGACCTCCGTGGGGGACACCACGGCGGCGATGATCCCTACCCACATCACGCTGGTGCCGCCGACGGACATCGACGACCTGGTCGTCGCGGATGTCGAGAAGCACCTCGAGGAGGTCGCGACCGAGGTCGGGACCTACTGCGTACATCTGCGTGGGACGGGTACCTTCCGGCCCGTGTCGCCCGTCGTCTTCGTGACCCTCGTCGAGGGCATCTCCCAGTGTGAGCAGCTCGCCGCCGCCGTACGCCGTGGGCCGCTCGACGTCGAGCTGCAGTACCCGTACCACCCGCACGTCACCGTCGCCCACCACCTCGAGGACCCGCTCCTGGACCGGGCGTTCGAGGAGCTGGCGGCCTTCGAATGCGAGTTCGACGTCGCCGACTTCCACCTCTACGTCCACGACGATGACGCGGGCTGGCGACCGGCCCGCACGTTCGCCCTCCACGGCGCCCCCGACTGACGATGCCGTCGCCCCAGGAGCGGCTCGCGGAGCTCCGTCGTCGCCGTCCGCTGGTCGACCACGCCGTACGCACCCAGGAGCACTACGGCGCCGTGAAGGCCGGCCAGCAGGCTGGTGCGGTCACCTACTTCGCGTTCCTGTCGGTGTTCCCGATCCTGGCCCTGGCCTTCTTTCTGGTCGGCTGGGTCGCGAAGGTCTACCCCGGTGCGCGGGCGGACCTGATCGAAGCGATCAACGGCGTGATGCCGGGGCTCGTGGGCAACGACCCCGACAACCCCGCTCAGCTCCAGATCAGTGACATCGAGAGCGCGGCGGCGACGCTCGGGATCATCGGTGCTCTGGTCCTGCTCTACTCCGGGCTCGGGTGGCTCTCCGCGATGCGCGACGCGCTGGTCGTGGTCTTCGAGATGCCGGCCAAGGACCAGCCGAACTTCGTCTTCGGCAAGCTGCGCGACCTGCTGATGCTGGTCCTGATCGGCGCGATCCTGCTCGTCTCGGTGGCGGTCGCGGGCCTGGTGGGTGGCTTCGCGAGCGACCTCCTGGACTGGGCGGGTCTTGGGACCGAGCTGGCCTGGCTCGTCGTGGTGCTCACGATCGTGCTTGGGTTCGGCGCCAACATGCTGCTGTTCTTCGCGATGTTCGTGCTCCTGGCCGAGCCGCACACGCCGCGCCGCTCACTCTGGTCGGGCGCCTTCCTCGGTGCCATCGCGTTCGAGGTGCTCAAGCAGCTCTCGAAGCTCCTGCTCCAGTCCACCCAGGGCAACCCGGCCTTCCAGGCGTTCGGGATCGCGCTGATCCTGCTGGTCTGGATCAACTACTTCTCACGCGTCGTCATGTACGCCGCGGCTTGGGCGCACACCTCACCCGCGGCCCGGGCCGCCCGCCCGGCACCGATCGCGGCGCCCGTCGAGGGGCCGCCGTCGCCGCCGCTGCGGCAGCAGGAAGCCCTCGAGTACCCCTGGGCAGCGTCGTACGCCGCCGGCGCGGGCACCATGCTCGGACTCGTCGCCCTCGTCCGCAGGCTCAGCAGGGCGTCCCGGAAGAACTCATAGAGCCCGAACGCAAGCACGGCCGGCTCCTGGTCGGCATCGCCCTCTGAGCTTCGTCGTCTGGGGCACCTCGAAGTAGCCGAGATAGTTTGAGCCGTGTTTCATGTGATGTTCCTCGAGCCCCGTATCCCGCCCAACACAGGGAACGCGATTCGGATGGTGGCCGGGACGGGAGCCACGCTGCACCTGGTCGAACCCCTCGGTTTCGATCTCTCGGAACCCAAGCTGAAGCGCGCAGGTCTCGACTACCACGACCTGGCATCGTTGGTGGTGCACCCTGATCTCGGCGCTGCCTTTGACAGCGCGGCGCTGGCTTCCTCGAGGGTGTTTGCCTTCACGGCTCACGCGACCCGCTGGTACACCGACGTCGAGTTCGAGTCCGACGATGTGCTGCTCTTCGGACCCGAACCGACCGGTCTGTCAGACGATGTGCTGAGCCACCCCCGGGTCACCGATCGACTGAGAATCCCGATGGTGGGCGGTCGCCGATCGCTGAACCTGTCGAACTCTGCGGCCGTGGTGACCTACGAGGCCTGGCGCCAGCAAGGATTCCCTGGCGCGGAGTAGGTGTCAGTGTCGGGGGCATGGGCCGACGGATTCGTGCCTCGGAGCTGCCGGGCGCGAGGCCGTCGACTCGCGGCCGCGGCAGTCCAATCGCGGTGGATAGACGCACACTTGCGCCGCGAGCTGATCGTTGGCGTGAGCGGACGGGCACTAGCTCTTTGGCCCTGTCGATCCGTACTTGGTCGACGCGGACAGCGGCGCGATCGTGCGAACCGTTCAGTCGCGCCAAAACAGGTGGTGAACGACGCCGCTAGGGCTGGGGACGATGTCGCGGTGGTAGCGGTCGAGGAGGTCGTCGGGGGAGTTCCACAGACGGGAGCCGGCGCCGAGCTCCACGGGTGAGACCGCGATGTGGAGGGTGTCGATGAGGCCGGCGTCGAGGAACTGGCGGACGGTGTCGGCGCCGCCGCCGAGGCGGACGTCCTTGCCGTCGGCGGCCTCGAGGGCGAGGGAAAGCACACTCGCGGGGTCACTGTTCACGAAGTGGAAGGTCGTGTCGGAGAGGGCGAAGGATGGGCGCTCGTGGTGGGTCATCACGAAGACCGGGGTGTGGAACGGGGGTTCGTCGCCCCACCAGCCCTTCCACTCCTGATCGGCCCACGGGCCGCGCTGCGGGCTGAACTTGTTGCGGCCCATGATCTCGGCGCCGATGTTGCGGTGGTAATCGCGCACGAGGTAGTCGTCCAGGCCACGGCTGCCTGTGCCGTCAGTCCGGTTGGGCCAACTCGCCGTGGCGAACGCCCAGCCGCCCAGAACCATCGGGTCGGCGTGCCCGAACGGGCGCTCGATGCTCTGACCCTCGCCGGCGGCGTACCCGTCGCTGGAGACGAACATGTTGTGGACCCTGACCATCTGCGGCACGGCTGCTCCTCACGTGGTGGCGGTGGTCGCCATCTTTCCGGGCGTCAGAGCCGGCCCGCGGTGCGGACCAGGCCGGCCACGGCGGTCGACGTGCTGTGCGGCGGCCACGCGATGACCGTCGTGACCTGGGCCGCGTCCGACAGGGGTACAACGGCCAGCCCATCGCGCAGGTAGGCGCGGGCCGACTCGGGCAGCACCAGCGCGGTGCGTCCGAGCCGGACCAGCTGGAGCACCTGGGTCAGGTCCCGCAGCTCGGGGCCAGGTCCGTCGGGGTAACTGCCGTCGAGGCGCGGCCACCGCGGCGTCGGCAGGTCGGGGATCGAGGTCGCTTCGGCGACGGTCATCGAGGTCACCGTGCTCGACGGGTGGCCAGCGGGCAGAATCAGCACCTGCTCCTCGACCGTCAGCACATCCACCTCGAACCCGCTCATGTCGTCGAACGGCCGGTGCAGGATCGCGACGTCGGCACGCCCGTCGCGCAGCATCTGCGCCTGGTGACCGGGAGGGCTCAGAACCACCTCGACATCGACCGCGTCGGGTTCGGCGGCGTAGGCGTCGAGCAGCTTGACCATCAGCTCGCTCGACGCGCCGGCCTTAGCGGTCAGCACGAGCGAGGCGCGGTCGGCCGCCTCGGCGGTACGGCGGGTACGCCGCTCGGCCGCCTCGATCGCGGCGAGCGCCGCCCGGCCCTCGCGCAGCAGCGTCTCCCCGGCGTTGGTGAGCGTCACGCCGCGCGGCGTACGGACGAAGAGATCGGCGCCGAGACGCCGCTCGAGCTGGCCGATCGCACGTGACAGCGGCGGCTGGGCCATCCCGAGGCGCTCGGCGGCGCGACCGACGTGCGACTCCTCGGCGACGGTAACGAAGTAGCGCAGCTCGCGGGTCTCCACGTCGTCGAGAGTACGTCGTTCACCTGGGGTCATACCTCCGCGGTATCGGTCTCGACCAGATCGGTCTTGGAACGGTGCGACGGCGCGACACACGATGGACGCATGACTGTGAACAACGCTGGGACCAACACGGAGAACAAGAAGACCGCCCTCGTCACGGGCGCCAACAAGGGCATCGGCTACGAGATCGCCGCAGGCCTCGCCCGGATCGGGTTCCGCGTCGGCGTCGGCGCCCGCGACGCAGGTCGCCGCGACGAGGCCGTCGCGAAGCTCCAGGCCGATGGGCACGACGTGTTCGGCGTGCCACTCGACGTGACCGACGACGCGAGCGTGGCCGCCGCGGCCGCCAAGCTCGAGGGGCAGGGCGGGCTCGACGTGCTCGTGAACAACGCCGCCATCACCGGCGGGATGCCGCAGGAGCCGACCAAGGTCAGCGCCGAGCAGGTCCTGCAGGTCGTCGACACCAACGTCATCGGCGTGATCCGGGTGACCAACGCGATGCTGCCGATGCTGCGTCGGGCCCCGTCGCCGCGCATCGTCAACGTGTCGAGCACCGTCGGCTCGCTCACCCTGCAGACTGCGCAGGCCGATGCGGTAGGCCCGATCTCGGCGGCGTACTCGCCGACCAAGTCCTACCTCAACGCGATCACCATCCAGTACGCCAAGGAGCTCGCCGGTACCGGCGTCCTCATCAACGCCGGCTGCCCGGGCTTCGTCGCGACCGACCTCAACAACTTCCAGGGATTCCGTACGCCGGAACAAGGTGCCGCGATCTTCCTCGAGCTCGCGACGCTGCCCGATGGTGGGCCGTCCGGCACCTTCCGCGACGAGACGGGCATTCAGCCCTGGTGAGCTAGCGGGGTGGCCTGTTCGCACGCTGGGCCGGTCCACCACGAACGGCGGTATCCGGAACGCACAGATGGGTCCCGCATACCGCCGCCCGTGTGGGTGACTACTTGACCTCGGAGCGGCGCAGGGAGAGCAGCCCGCCGACGAGGGGAAGGACGATCCAGATCATCGTGGTCGAGCCCAGCATCGCCCACTCCTCACCGGTGTTCGTGGCGCCCTCGAAGAGTTCCACCTGCGTGTAGTTCCAGTCGATCCACGGCTGCAGGTCCAGGAACCACTCCCGCACCAAGGCGAGCAGCTCGAGGATGCCGGGCAGGACGAGGGAGACCACGAAGTAGCCGGTGATCGCCGCGGCCGAGGCCCTCAGCACCACGCCGAGCGTGAAGCCGATCGCCATGCCGACCAGGTTGCCGAGCACGATCTGGGGCGCGGTGGACAGCGACACGTCCCAGACGGTGTCGACGCCAGCGAGCGCGGAGCCAGCAAGGTTGCCGACGGCGCCCACCGCGACGGCGACGGCCATCGAGCCGAGGCCCACCAGGACTGTCGCGATCGCCTTGGCGCCGATCACGCGTCCGCGGCGCGGCACCAGGGTGAACGTGGTGAGTCCGCTGCGCTGGCTCCACTCACTAGTGACGGCCAGGATCGCGATCATCGGCAAGATCACCGACATGGGGAAGCCGATCGCAGTCGCAAAGCTCTCGTAGGTGACGGCGCTGTCGGGAGCGAAGATGATGACCGCCCCGGTCGCGATGACCGACAGGACGCCGATGCTGATGAGCATCCAGAATCCCGAGCGGGTGTTGAACATCTTGCGCAGCTCGACCTTGACCAGCCGAGTGGTCGGGATGGGACGGGCGGTCCGGCGGACCGGTGCGGCCTCCGTGGTGGTGGCTGGCGGTACGGTCGTGGCGGTCATGCCGCAACTCCTTCGCGTTGGGTGTCGGCAGTGAGCGACAGGAACATGTCTTCGAGCCCGGCGCCCTCGGCGGACCGGAGCTCGGTGAGGGCGATGCCGGCGGTCAGGGCCACGGCCCCGACCCGAGCGGGGTCGGCATCGGTGCGGACCGAGCCGTCCCCGGCGAGCGTGCTGGGGATCCCGGCCTGCTCGAGTGCGTAAGCGAGGTCGCGCGGTGACGTCGAGCGGGCGAGCGTCCCGGCCGCGGCGAGGAGCTCTTCCTTGCTGCCGGCCGCGACGATCTTGCCGTTGCCGATGACGACCAGGTCATCGGCGATGACCTCGATCTCGTGGAGCAGATGTGAGGACAGCAGCACCGTGCCGCCATGGCTGGCGAAGCCTGTCAGCAGGTCGCGCATCCACCGGATCCCGGCGGGGTCGAGTCCGTTGGCGGGCTCGTCGAGGATCAGCACCTGGGGGTCTCCGAGGAGTGCCGTGGCGATACCGAGCCGCTGGCGCATGCCGAGCGAGTAGTTGCGCACCCTGCGTTTGGCCTCGGTGGGGGTCAGGCTCACGATCTCGAGCATCTCGTCGACGCGGGTGCGGGGCAGGCCCATGGTGTCGGCGGCGATGGTGAGGATCTCGCGGCCGGTGCGGCCGGCGTGCTGGGCGGAGGCGTCCAGCAGGACGCCCACCTCGAGGCCGGGGTTGGGGAGGTCGGCGAACCGTTCTGCGTTGATGGTCGCGGAGCCGGATGTCGGGGCGGTGAGACCGACCATCACGCGCATCGTGGTGGACTTGCCGGCGCCGTTCGGACCGAGGAAACCGGTCACGCGGCCGGGCTGGGCGGTGAAGGAGACGTTGTCGACGGCGGTGACGCCGGCGTACCTCCGGGTCAGGGACTCAACAGTGATCATGGGCTCAACCCTCGCGACATCGCGGCGTGCGCGTATCGGTTCCATGGCCGGTCTTGTCCTGACCGAAAGTACGGGGCCGGGGCGGCCGGGAGGGCGGGTCAGACTTTCGGCCGGTCCCCTGGCGGCGCTCCATCCCTACGCTGAGGGAGTGAGCAATCCACTGCGGTCCCTGCTGGAGGAACCCCGGCCCTCGGCCCCACCGGTTCGGGTGTGGCGGGACTGGGCGCTGCTGGCGGTCGTGACGGTCTTCGGGGTGCTGGAAGGTGTCCTGCGTGAGGATCTGCCTCTACCGGGGCTGTCGGTAGTGTTGACGATCGGACTGGCGCCGCTGCTGCTCTGGCGACGTACGCACCCGCTCGCAGTGGTCGCGGCCGCCTTCGGCGTGACCGCGATCGTGGACATCGGCCTGATCGCATCCGATGCACCGGCGCTCGAGATGAACACGATGGTCTACCTCCTGCTGCTGCCCTACTCACTCTTCCGGTGGGGTTCCGGGCGAGAGGCGGTGGCTGGTCTGGCGATCATCCTGGTCCCGGCCACCATGGCGCTCTTCGTCGGCTGGACCGGGGTGGCCGACGCAATCGCCGCAGTCGCTGTCCTGATGTCCGCCTTTGCCCTGGGCTGGGCCGTGCGTTCGCAGCACGGCACCCGGGAGCGAAGGCTGGAGCAGGTGAAGTCGGAGGAACGGGTCCTGTTGGCGCGCGAGCTGCACGACACGGTGGCCCACCACGTCTCTGCCATCGCCGTCCAGGCCCAAGCAGGGCGCGCTCTCGCGGCGACCAGCCCCTCGTCGCCGCTCGAGGCACTGGAGGTGATCGAGGTCGAGGCATCGCGCACGCTCGCGGAGATGCGGGCGATGGTCCGCGTATTGCGCAACGAGGCACCCGCCGACTACGCCCCGCAGCCCGGTGTTGCCGACCTCGAGCGGCTGTCCGGGTCCTCGCCTGGCGGGCCGCGGGTGGACGTCAGGGTCTCGGGTGACCTTGCCGCCCTCCCGGCGGCGATCGACGCCGCCGTCTTCCGGATCGCTCAGGAAGGGGTCACCAATGCCCTGCGGCATGCCCGGAACGCCACCCTGATCGACGTACGCGTCGCCGGCGACCACTCGACGGTCAGCCTCGTCGTCCGCGACGACGGTGATCCGGGCGCGGCTGACCCCGCACCCGAAGCGGGGTTCGGGCTCACCGGGATGATGGAGCGCGCGCTGCTCCTGGGTGGCGCGTGCCGCGCAGGTCCCTGCTCCGGTCGCGGCTGGGCCGTCAGCGCGACACTGCCGCGGCAGGTGTCGGCGTGAGCATCCGGGTGCTGGTCGCCGACGACCAGGATCTCGTGCGGACCGGGCTGCGGCTGATTCTCGGCACCCTGGACGGCATCGAGGTCGTGGGGGAGGCGCGCGACGGGCAGGAGGCGGTGCGGCTGGCCCGCGAGCTCCGTCCCGACGTGTGCCTGATGGACATCCGGATGCCCGTCCTCGACGGGGTCGAAGCGACCCGTCTGCTGGCCGGGCCGGGCGTCGAGGACCCGGTTGCGGTCGTCGTGATCACCACCTTCGATCTCGACGAGTACGTGCACGGTGCGCTGTTGGCCGGCGCTACCGGCTTCCTGCTGAAGGACGCCGGACCCGAGCTGCTCGGCGAGGCGATCCGGGCGGCCACCCGAGGTGACTCGCTCATCTCGCCCAGCATCACCCGCCGGCTGCTGTCGACGTTCGCGGGCACGGGCCGGGCAGCTCCTCCCGCGCAGCCCCACGACCCGCTCACCGAACGCGAGGAGCAGGTGCTGCTCACCATCGCGCGGGGTCGCACCAACGCAGAGATCGCCGCCGAGCTGCACATCAGCCTCAGCACGGTGAAGACCCACATCGGCAGCCTCATGGCCAAGCTCGGCGCCCGTAACCGGGTGGAGGTCGCGATGTGGGGTTACGAGACCGGCCGGGTCCGGGAGTAGAAGCCGGCCGGCTCCGCCGACAGGAAAGCCGGAGTCGGCGAACGCCCCCGAGTCCGGCGAGGGCGCCCTCACAGGTCGGGACCTGCGGCTTGTGGGCAGGGGTGGCGTGCACCGGGTTCGAGGTGCCTCGCGTACCAGCCCGTCTCGTCACGCTCGATCGCGGTCTCGTTTCCCGCAGCACCCAGAAATGAAGGCTGGCCCGCCCGAGATCTCGGGCGGGCCAGTCTCGGTGGCTCAGTGGCCGTGGCGCATGGCCTGGTGCAGGTCCCAGTTGAGGCGGGAGATCACGTCGAGCGGGATCTCCTTGGGGCAGGCGGCGGTGCACTCACCGATGTTGGTGCAGCCGCCGAAGCCTTCGTGGTCGTGCTGTGCGACCATGTCGACGACGCGGGAGTCGCGCTCCGGCTGGCCCTGCGGGAGCTCGCCGAGGTGGGTGATCTTCGCGCCCATGAAGAGCGAGGCCGAGCCGTTGGGGCAGGCGGCGACGCAGGCGCCGCAGCCGATGCAGGTGGCCACGTTGAACGCGCGGAGCGCGTCGTCGCGGGGGACCGGCACGGAGTGGGCCTCGGGGGCGGATCCGGTGTTGACCGAGATGTAGCCGCCGGCCTGGATGATCCGGTCGAAGGCGCCGCGGTCGACGACGAGGTCCTTGACGACCGGGAACGCGTCGGCGCGCCAGGGCTCGATGACGATCTCGTCGCCGTCCTTGAAGGACCGCATGTGCAGCTGGCAGGTGGTGGTGACCTCGGGGCCGTGGGCTTCGCCGTTGATCATCAGGCCACACATGCCGCAGATGCCCTCGCGGCAGTCGGAGTCGAACGCGACCGGGTCCTCGCCCTTGCCGTTGAGCTCCTCGTTGAGCACGTCGAGCATCTCGAGGAACGACATGTCCTCGGAGACACCATCGAGCTCGTAGGTGTGCATCGCGCCCTTCGACGCGGCGTCCGGCTGGCGCCAGATCTTGAGAGTGACCTTCACTTGTAGCTCCGCTGCTTCATCTCGATGGCCGTGTAGACGAGGTCTTCCTTGTGCAGGACCGGCGGCTCGCCGTCGCCCGCGAACTCCCACGCGGCGACGTACGCGAACTGGTCGTCGTGGCGCAGCGCTTCGCCGTCCTCGGTCTGCGACTCGCCCCGGAAGTGGCCGCCGCAGGACTCGCGACGGTTGAGCGCGTCGATGCACATCAGCTCGCCGAGCTCGATGAAGTCGGCGACGCGGCCGGCCCGCTCGAGCGACTGGTTCAGGCTCTCGGCCGTGCCGAGCACCTTCACGTTGCGCCAGAAGTCTTCCTTGAGGGTGCGGATGAGGTCGATCGCCTTCTTCAGGCCGTCCTCGGTCCGCTCCATCCCGCAGTACTCCCACATGATGTTGCCGAGCTCGCGGTGGTAGGAGTCGACACTGCGGGTGCCCTTGGTGTTCAGGAAGTGGTCGACCCGGTCCTGGACCTGCTTCTTCGCCTCGACGACGGCAGGGTGGCTCTCGTCGACCTTGGCGAACGGCCCGTCCGCGAGGTAGTCGCGGATGGTGTGCGGCAGCACGAAGTAGCCGTCGGCCAGGCCCTGCATCAGCGCCGAGGCGCCCAGGCGGTTGGCGCCGTGGTCGGAGAAGTTGGCCTCGCCGGTCACGAAGAGTCCCTCGATCGACGACTGCAGGTCGTAGTCGACCCACAGGCCGCCCATCACGTAGTGGACGGCGGGGTAGATCCGCATCGGGGTCTCGTACGGGTTCTCGCCGGTGATCCGGGCGTACATGTCGAAGAGGTTGTCGTACTTCTCCTCGATGCCGTCCACGCCGAGGCGCTCGATCGCGGCGCTGAAGTCGAGGTAGACACCACGGCGTACGCCGTCGACCGCGGGGCCGACGCCGCGGCCCTCGTCGCAGACGTTCTTGGCGGCACGCGAGGCGATGTCGCGGGGGACCAGGTTGCCGAACGACGGGTAGATCCGCTCCAGGTAGTAGTCGCGGTCCTCCTCGGGGATGTCGCGCGGGTCCTTCTCGCAGTCCGCCTTGCTCTTCGGCACCCAGATCCGGCCGTCGTTGCGCAGCGACTCCGACATCAGGGTCAGCTTCGACTGGTGCGTGCCGGTGACCGGGATGCAGGTCGGGTGGATCTGTGTGTAGCAGGGGTTGGCCATGTAGGCGCCCTTGCGGTGCGCGCGCCACGCCGCGGTGACGTTGGAGCCCATCGCGTTGGTGGAGAGGAAGAAGACGTTGCCGTAGCCGCCGGTCGCGAGGACCACGACGTCGGCCAGGTGGGTCTCGATCTCGCCAGTGACCAGGTCGCGCGCGATGATGCCGCGTGCCTTGCCGTCGACGACGATGACCTCGAGCATCTCGTGGCGGGTGAACTGCTCCACGGTGCCGGCCGCGACCTGACGCTCCATCGCCTGGTAGGCGCCGATCAGCAGCTGCTGGCCGGTCTGCCCGCGGGCATAGAAGGTGCGCGACACCTGCACGCCACCGAACGAGCGGTTGTCGAGGAGGCCGCCGTACTCACGAGCGAACGGGACGCCCTGCGCGACGCACTGGTCGATGATGTTGGTGCTGACCTCGGCCAGGCGGTAGACGTTCGACTCCCGCGAGCGATAGTCGCCACCCTTGACCGTGTCGTAGAAGAGCCGGTGGACGGAGTCGCCGTCCTCCTTGTAGTTCTTGGCCGCGTTGATGCCGCCCTGGGCAGCGATCGAGTGGGCCCGGCGAGGGGAGTCCTGGTAGCAGAAGGACTTCACGTTGTAGCCCGCCTCGCCCAGCGTGGCAGCGGCGGCGCCGCCGGCCAGGCCGGTGCCGACGATGATCACGTCGAGCTTGCGGCGGTTGGACGGGTTGACGAGCCGCGCCTCGAACTTGCGCGTCTGCCAGCGTTCGTCGATGGGGCCCTTCGGCGCCTTGGTGTCCACGATCGGCTCGCCCGGCGTGTAGTAACCGGCGGCGTCGTCGCCGTGGTCGCCCGGCTCGTCGTGGGACGGATCGGACGTGAGGGTGGTGTCCGGCATGTCGGTCATGTGCGGGAGACCCCTGTCTACTTGGTGATGACGCCGGCGAGGACGAAGATCGGCACGAGGGAGAAGCCACCGGCGATGACGATGGCGACGATCCAGCCGAGGCTCTTCGCGTTGCGGCGGGCGCGGGCGTTGTTGGTGAGGCCGAGGGTCTGCGCCGAGCTCCACACCCCGTGGTGCAGGTGCATCGCGAGCGTGAGCATCGCGGCGAGGTAGATCAGCGTCATCCACCAGGTGTCGAACGTGTCGACCAGCAGGTCGTACGGGTCGTTCGTCTCCCCGCCGGACACGTTGACCTTCCCGATCGTGAAGTTGATCAGGTGCCAGATGATGAAGAGCAGCAGCGTCAGCCCGCCCCAGCGCATCGTCCGCGAGGACAGGCTGGAGGCGTTGTTCTTCTTCATCACGTACGCGGTGCTCCGGGCCCGCTTGGCGCGCTTCCAGAGCACCGCGGCCGAGCCGACGTGCAGGACCAGCGACACGACCAGCACCGCGCGGATGATCCAGAGCGCGCCCTCCCGGGGAAGCATCGGCTCCCCGAGGATGCGGAGGTGCTCGGCGTACTCGTTGTAGGCGTCATGGCCGGAGAAGGCCTTGAGGTTGCCGTACATGTGCAAGAGCACGAAACCGATGAAGATGATGCCGCTGGCGGCCATCAAGAGCTTGAGGGTGATGGTCGAGCGGGATGCTCGCGCACCCCTGACCAGGGTCGTCGTTGCCACGAACGACCACGCTACCCCGCGCGTTCCGCGCTCGGGACCGCTGGGGATGTGACTTACATCCGGTTACCCGACAGTCGTAGTCCGAGTCATGAGCGGTCGGTAGTGGTAAGTGACCAGCTCGTCGACCGCCTCGATCCACGACCGGGAGGCCAGGGCGCGCCCGCGTTCGCCGAGCAGGGCGCGGCTGTTGTCCGCAGCCAGCGCGTGTACGGCGTCGCGCAGCCCGTGCCGGTGCGTCTCGTCGTAGAGGAGGCCCGTCTCGAGGTGTCGTACGACGTCCGGGGCGCCTCCCGAGCGCGGAGCGACGACGGGCACGCCCGAGGCTCCCGCCTCGCGCAGGGCGTGGCAGCAGGTCTCGCGCTCGCCGGGGTGCACCAGCAGGTCGAAGGCCGGCAGCACTGCGGTCAGGTCTCCGGTGCTCAGCGTCCCGGTGAACTTCGCCCCGGGCAACCGCGCCTCCAGCCAGCTCCGCTGCGGGCCGTCGCCCACGATCACCGGTCGGATCCCCGGCACCCGCGACAGCTCGACCAGTCGGCGTACGTCGTGCCGGTTGCGCAGGCTGCCGACGTACCCGACGACGACCAGGGGCTTCGGGAGCGAGCGGGCCCGCGACCAGCGGTCGTGCAGCCAGGTGTCGCGGAGGGCGGGGGTGAACGCGGCGGTGTCGACGCCCGGCGCCCACAGATGTGCGTCCCGGCCGAGCATCCACCTGGAGGTGACCAGCGTCCGGTCCGCGGTGACGCCCGAGAGTGTCGCTGACTGCTCGACGACCAGGGTCGCAATGCCGAGCCGGTGCGCGTGCTTGAGCGCCTTCCGGCCCACGGTCGCGGGCGAGGTGACGTGCACGAGATCGGGACGGAAGGCCGCGAGGGCGTCCCGCACCTGTCCGCCGGGCTTGTCGAGCGGGCGGATCCGGACCACCGGGCAGCCGCGGTACGTCGTCAGGCCGGGTCCGGGTGCGATCAGCTGGACATCGTGGCCGGTGTCGACGAGCCGGTCCACGACCGCCTTGACCGTCGTGGTCGTGCCATCCACAGCCGGGAAGAACGTCTCGGTCACGAGGGTGATCCTCATGCCGTCAGGGTGACCGCGCGAGGTGGCCGGATCGCTGCGGTGAGGTGGATGTCGGATGAACCAGACCACTACCACTGAAATGGAACACGTTCTCGCAATCTCGGTGTGGGCCCTTTCACATCTGCCCGCAAGTGTGCAGACTCACCTAGCACCCGACCCACCGGAGGTGGCGATGGCGTCGACCGACGCTCGAGAGACGGCAGCAGGTTCGACCGGCGTGAATGGCCCGACTCGGGCCAGGATCGGCGTCAAGACGCTGCGAGCCGATCGCTGGTGGCTCACCCCGTTGGCGACCTTCGTGGTCTTCACCCTGTTCATCGTGTACTCCACCTGGCGGGCGTTCTCCGGCGCGAACTACTTCTCGGAGCCGTACCTCTCGCCGTTCTACTCGCCGTGCCTGAGCAACGAGTGCGTGCCGGGCTCGTCGGACTTCGGCCAGCCGTTCGGCGGGTTCCCGCTCTCGCCGGCGCTGCTCATCCTGATCTTCCCGCTCGGCTTCCGGCTGACCTGCTACTACTACCGCAAGGCGTACTACCGGGCGTTCTGGCTCTCGCCGCCCGCCTGCGCTGTCGCCGAGCCGCACGGCAAGTACACCGGCGAGACCCGCTTCCCGCTGCTCGCCCAGAACGTCCACCGCTGGTTCTGGTACGCCGCGGTCCTCGTCGCCCTGGTCCTGACCTACGACGTCTTCCTGGCGTTCGGCCCGGCCGAGGGGGAGTCCGACGGCATCCACATGGGCCTCGGCACCCTGATCATGCTAGTGAACGTCGTCTTCATCTGGCTGTACACGCTGGGCTGCCACTCGTGCCGCCACATCATGGGCGGCCGGCTCCGGCACTTCTCCAAGCACCCGGTCCGCTACCAGCTCTGGGGCTGGGTCTCGAAGCTCAACGGCCAGCACGCCCGGTGGGCCTGGTACTCCCTGTTCTCGGTCGCACTGACCGACTTCTACATCTACCTGCTGGCGACCGGCACTGTCGATGACGTGAGGTTCTTCTGATGTCCGCGGACAGCACTCGCCACCCGATGACCGGCAACGAGATGTCCGGCTTCAGCGAGGGCGGCATGGAGCGACACGCGTACGACGTCGTCGTGGTCGGCGCGGGCGGTGCCGGGCTGCGGGCGGCGATCGCCGCCCACGAGGCGGGCGCGCGCACGGCGGTGGTGTGCAAGTCGCTGCTCGGCAAGGCGCACACCGTGATGGCCGAGGGCGGCATCGCAGCAGCCATGGGCAACCGCTGGCCGGAGGACAACTGGGAGGTGCACTTCCGCGACACCATGCGTGGCGGGAAGATGCTCAACAACTGGCGGATGGCCCAGTTGCACGCCCAGGAGGCTCCCGAGCGGGTGCAGGAGCTCGAGGACTGGGGTGCGCTCTTCGACCGCACCGACGACGGGTTGATCTCGCAGCGAGACTTCGGCGGGCACAAGTACGCCCGGCTCGCCCACGTCGGCGACCGCACCGGGCTGGAGATGATCCGCACCCTCCAGCAGCGCACGGTGCAGCTCGGCATCGACGTCTTCATGGAGTGCACGGTCACCGACCTCCTGAAGGACCCTTCGGCAGGCTCAGGACAAGCGGGAGCGATAGCCGGCGCGATCGGCTACTGGCGCGAGTCCGGCCGTTTCATCACCTTCGACGCCCCGACCGTGATCCTGGCGACCGGTGGCATCGGCAAGTCGTTCAAGGTCACCTCGAACTCGTGGGAGTACACCGGCGACGGCCACGCGCTCGCCATGCGCGCCGGGGCCTCGCTGATCAACATGGAGTTCGTGCAGTTCCACCCGACCGGCATGGTCTGGCCGCCGTCGGTGAAGGGGCTGCTGGTCACGGAGTCGGTGCGCGGTGACGGCGGCATCCTGCGCAACTCCGAGGGCGAGCGGTTCATGTTCAACTACATCCCGGAGTTCTTCAAAGCGGAGACGGCCGACACGATCGAGGAGGCCGACCGCTGGTACGACGACAAGAAGAACAACCGCCGTCCTCCCGAGCTGCTGCCGCGTGACGAGGTCGCCCGGGCGATCAACTCCGAGATCAAGGCGGGCCGTGGGTCACCGCACGGCGGCATCTTCCTCGACATCGCGTCGCGCCGTACGCCGGAGTTCATCCGCAAGCGGCTGCCCTCGATGTACCACCAGTTCAAGGAGCTCGCCGACGTCGACATCACGGCGGAGCCGATGGAGATCGGTCCGACCTGCCACTACGTGATGGGCGGCGTCGAGGTCGACGCCGACACCCAGGAGAGCGCGGTCACCGGCCTGTACGCCGTGGGGGAGTGCTCCGGCGGCATGCACGGCTCCAACCGCCTCGGCGGCAACTCGCTCGGCGACCTGCTGGTCTTCGGCAAGCGTGCGGGTGAGGCGGCTTCGGCGTACGCCGCGGGTCTGGGCGACGCCCGCCCGACGATCGCGGAGGACGACCTCAAGGCTGCGCAGGCGAGCGCCCTGGCGCCGTTCGAGGTCGAGGGTGGCGAGAACCCGTACACGATCCAGCACGACCTCCAGCAGTCCATGAACGACCTGGTCGGCATCATCCGCACCGGGTCCGAGCTGGAGGAGTCGCTGCGGGAGATCGAGGTCTTCAAGGAGCGGGCGAAGACGATGGTCGTGGAGGGGCACCGGCAGTACAACCCCGGCTGGCACCTCGCGATCGACCTGCGCAACATGCTGATCGTCTCCGAGGCGATCGCGAAGGCGGCGCTGGCGCGCGAGGAGTCGCGCGGCGGCCACACCCGCGACGACTTCCCGAAGACCGACCACGAGGTGTGGGGCACCAAGAACCTCGTCGTCACCCTCAACGCCGACGGCACCGGCGTCGACCTGCACGACAAGCCGCTCCCGGTCATGCCGGACGAGCTCAAGAAGTACTTCGACTGAGAGGGACGGACATGGGCTACGACCTGAAGATGCGCGTCTGGCGCGGCGACCAGGAGGGCGGCGACCTCGCCGACTACACCGTCGAGGTGTCCGAGGGCGAGGTCGTCCTCGACGCCTTGCACCGGCTCCAGGCCACGCAGACCGGCGACCTCGCGATCCGGTGGAACTGCAAAGCCGGCAAGTGCGGCTCCTGCTCGGCCGAGATCAACGGCCGGCCGAAGCTGATGTGCATGACCCGGCTCTCCGACTTCGAGCCGACCGAGACGATCACGGTCACCCCGATGCGGGCCTTCCCGGTGATCCGCGACCTCGTCACGGACGTCTCGTACAACTACGAGAAGGCCAAGGAGCTGCCGTACGCCGAGCTCCCGCCGCGCGACGCCGACGGCAAGCGGCGGATGGCGCAGATCGACGTCGAGCGGAGCCAGGAGTTCCGCAAGTGCATCGAGTGCTTCCTGTGCCAGGACACCTGCCACGTCGTCCGTGACCACGAGGAGAACAAGCCCGCCTTCGCGGGTCCGCGGTTCTTCCTGCGGTACGCCGAGCTCGACATGCACCCCCTCGACACCCACGACCGCCGGGCACTCGCCCAGGGCGCCGCCGGCCTCGGGATGTGCAACATCACGAAGTGCTGCACGGAGGTCTGCCCGGAGGGCATCAAGATCACCGACAACGCGATCATCCCGATGAAGGAGCGCGTGGTCGACCGCAAGTACGACCCGCTCGTGTGGCTCGGCAACAAGATCGGGCTGCGCAACAAGGACAACGACGGGCGGGCCGAGGTCTAGGTCAGTCGACCAGTGTCGGCGGCGGGAGGTCGCCACGGCGGATCGCGTCGGCCGTCGCGTGGATCTCCAGGCCGCTCTCCTGCCAGTCGCCGGACAGCACCTCCCAGTACGGCCGCCACCCCCGGCGTACCTCCACGGTCCAGTGCCGGCCGAGGAACACTCGGCCGAGGACGGCGAACGGCAGGACGACCAGGACCAGCAGGAACTCCACCCCGGCCACCAGCCCCAGCACGAGGAACGGCAGCGCGATGATCAGCAGCACGACCGCGATGATCGCGCTGACCGGGTCGTCGCCGAGGTGGGCGAGGCCGAGATCCGGCATCGACTCCATTGCGCCCGTCAGCCGACGGCGCCACGGCACCCACCGTCGGCTGACCCGCCACACCTGACCGTCCGGCGACCGCACCTTCACGGACGCCAGGGTAGGAGCAGGTCAGCTGATGATGCCGATGAACGCGCGGGACGCGACGTACGTTGCTCCGCCCAGCGCCGCTGCCACCAGTGCCGTGACCAGCACGATGGTGAGGAACGCCCGCACCGCTGCGGTCCGCCTGGTCGGCTCGCCGATCTCCCTGACTGACATGTGACCTTCTCCTCGCGAGTGCCCTGACACCCCTTACGACGCGGTGCGAGGCGATCACGTTGCCGTCGGTCGGTCACGAGCTGGTCACAGTTCTCCGCTGTGCGGGACTGGCCGCAGCGTCGGGCCATCCCGGAGGCCGCGAACATTGCCCTGCGTACGCTGCGGGGGTTTCGAGACGGCGCTAGCGCGCCTCCTCAACCACCGGCGACGGCGTACCGCGCCTCCTCAACCACCGGCGACGGCGTACCGCGCCTCCTCGACCACCGGGGCGGGGGACGAGGAACGCCGAAAAGGTCACACTCTGTAGCCGACGTCACTCCGCGCTCCTATCGTTCGCAGCATGACTGTCGAGGGTGGGCTGGACGAGCCCGAGGAGCTGGAGCCTGCGCAGGGCTCGCTCGACCTGGCGTCCCCGGAGGATGTGTGGACCGCGGCCGACTGGGAGCGCGAGGCAGCCGCAGTGCTCCGCAAGGCGCGGCGGCTGGGCGAGGAGGACGCGGACCAGCTGGTCTGGTCCAAGCTGACGAAGACCACGCTCGACGGCATCGGGATCAAGCCGCTCGGGACCCCGGAGGACCTGGCCGGGCTCGAGACCAGTGGCCGGCCGACGCGGCAGGGCGACTGGGACATCCGGGCGTACGCCGACGGTCGCCAGGCGAAGCTGGCCAACGAGGAGGCCCTCGTCGACCTCGACGGCGGGGTGACCAGCCTCTGGCTGCGCGTGGACGCCGACACCGACCTCGACACCCTGCTGGACCGGGTGCTGCTCGACCTCGCGCCGGTGGTCTTCGACGGGGCCGACCCGGCGACGACGGCGGGCTACCTCAAGGACCGTGAGCTGCACCCCGAGACCAACCTCGGCGTCCCGGCCGCGGACGCCACCGGTGACGTGGCGCGAGCAGCGCAGAAGCTCGAGGTCCGCGGGTTCGTCGTCGACGCCACGACGGTCCACGACCGCGGCGCCTCGGACGCCCAGGAGCTCGGCTGGTCGATGGCCGCGGGCGCGGCGTACCTCCGCACCCTGGCCGACGCCGGCCTGAGCGTCGATGAGGCCGCGAGCCTCGTCGAGTTCAGGTACGCCGCCACCGACGAGCAGTTCCCGACGATCGCCAAGCTCCGCGCCGCCCGCCGGCTCTGGGCGCGGGTGCTCGAGCTCAGCAAGGCGAGCGAGAGCACGATGCGCCTGCACGCCGTCACCAGCCGCCCGATGATGAGCAAGTACGACCCGTGGGTCAACATGCTCCGCACCACGGTCGCGGCCTTCGCGGCCGGCGCCGGGGGAGCGGACAGCGTGACGGTGCTGCCCTTCGACAGCCCCCTCGGCCGCCCGGACGCCTTCGGTCGCCGGATCGCACGCAACACCTCCCACCTGCTCATCGACGAGTCGCACGTCGCGCAGGTGGCCGACCCGGCCGGTGGTGCGTACGCCGTCGAGAAGCTCACCGACGACCTCGCCCGCGCGGCCTGGGACGTCTTCGGCCGCCTCGACGACGGCGAAGACCTGGATGCGGAGATCGCCGCGACGGTCGCCAAGCGCGAGGCAGAGATCGCCAAGCGCAAGCGGCCGATCACCGGACTGACGGAGTTCCCCAATCTCGACGAGGTGCTGCCTGAGCGCGCGCCCACCGACGAGTGGGACGACGTACGCCGCTACGGCGCCAGCTTCGAGGCGCTCCGCGACGAGCCCGCCGAGACCCCTGTCTTCCTGGCCACCCTCGGCACCGTGGCGCAGCACACCGCCCGCGCAACCTTCGCCACCAACCTGCTGGCGGCCGGTGGCATCCGGGCCGCGGCGGGGGAGCACGACGGCGAGCGGGTCGTGTGCCTGGTCGGCACCGATGCGGCGTACGACGAGTCGGGCGCCGAGACCGCCGCCGAGCTGCGAAGCAACGGTGCCGAGTGGGTGATCGTCGCGGGGAAGCCCCGGGACTGGGCCGACGACTCCTGCGCCATGGGCGTCGATGCCCTCGACTTCCTCAACCGGACCAGGGAGAAGCTGGCATGAGTGTCCCGGAGAGCTTCAGTGGCGAGCCCTGGATGTCCCCGGAGGGCATCGAGATCAAGCCGGCGTACGGACCCGAGGACATCGAGGGTCTCGACGCGCTGGGCACCTTCCCCGGCCTGAGCCCGTTCCTGCGCGGGCCCTACCCGACGATGTACACGACCCAGCCGTGGACCATCCGGCAGTACGCCGGGTTCTCCACCGCCGAGGAGTCGAACGCCTTCTACCGCCGCAACCTCGCGGCGGGCCAGAAGGGCCTGAGCGTCGCGTTCGACCTCGCGACCCACCGTGGCTACGACTCCGACCACCCCCGGGTGCGCGGCGACGTCGGCATGGCCGGGGTGGCGATCGACTCCATCTACGACACCCGCACGCTCTTCGAGGGCATCCCGCTCGACGAGATGTCGGTGTCGATGACGATGAACGGCGCTGTCCTCCCGGTGCTCGCCCTCTACATCGCGGCGGCCGAGGAGCAGGGGGTGAAGCCGGAGCAGCTCGCGGGGACGATCCAGAACGACATCCTCAAGGAGTTCATGGTCCGCAACACCTACATCTACCCGCCCGCGCCGAGCATGCGGATCATCTCCGACATCTTCAGCTACACCTCCGCGAAGATGCCGCGCTTCAACTCGATCTCGATCTCCGGCTACCACATCCAGGAGGCCGGAGCGACGGCCGACCTGGAGCTCGCGTACACGCTGGCCGACGGCGTGGAGTACATCCGCGCCGGCCTCGCGACGGGCATGACGATCGACCAGTTCGCGCCGCGGCTGTCCTTCTTCTGGGCGATCGGCATGAACTTCTTCATGGAGATCGCCAAGATGCGCGCGGCCCGGGCGCTCTGGGCCCGGCTGGTGCGTGAGTTCGAGCCGCAGAACCCCAAGTCGCTCAGCCTGCGCACCCACAGCCAGACCTCCGGCTGGTCGCTCACCGCCCAGGACGTCTTCAACAACGTCGGGCGCACCGCGATCGAGGCGATGGCCGCGACCCAGGGCCACACCCAGTCGCTGCACACCAACGCCCTCGACGAGGCCATCGCGCTGCCGACGGACTTCTCGGCCCGGATCGCGCGCAACACCCAGCTCCTGCTTCAGCAGGAGAGCGGTACGACGGGCACGATCGACCCGTGGGCCGGCTCCTACTACGTGGAGCGCCTGACCCACGACCTCGCCGAGCGCGCGTGGGCGCACATCCAGGAGGCCGAGCGGGTTGGCGGCATGGCTGCCGCGATCGAGCAGGGCATCCCGAAGATGCGCATCGAGGAGGCCGCTGCGCGCACCCAGGCGCGGATCGACTCCGGCGCCCAGAAAGTCATCGGGGTCAACACGTTCCGCCTGGCCGCCGAGGACAAGCTGGACGTGCTCAAGGTCGACAACGACGACGTCTACCGCCAGCAGATCGCCAAGCTCGAGCGGCTGCGTGCGGAGCGCGACGACGACGACGTACGGCGTGCACTCGAGGCGCTGACGAACTCGGCGGAGCGCGGCGCCGAGAAGGGCTCGCTCGACGGCAACCTGCTCGCGCTCGCGGTCGACGCCGCCCGAGCCAAGGCCACGGTCGGCGAGATCTCCGACGCGTTGGAGAAGGTCTACGGCCGCCACCAGGCCGTGATCCGTACGATCAGCGGCGTGTACCGCGACGAGTCGAGCCAGGGCGACGGCTCCCTGCTCCAGCAGGTGCTCGACGCGACCGAGGAGTTCGAGGAGGCCGAGGGTCGGCGTCCCCGGATCCTGGTCGCCAAGATGGGCCAGGACGGCCACGACCGTGGCCAGAAGGTCGTGGTCAGCGCCTTCGCCGACATGGGCTTCGACGTCGACGTGGGCCCGCTCTTCTCGACGCCCGAGGAAGTCGCCCAGCAGGCGGTCGACGCCGACGTGCACATCGTCGGGGTCTCCTCGCTGGCGGCCGGCCACCTCACGCTGCTGCCCGCGCTCAAGAAGGCGCTGGCCGAGCAGGGGCGCCCCGACATCATGATCGTGATCGGCGGCGTGATCCCGCCCGACGACGTGCCCACGCTCCGGGAGATGGGCGCCGCCGCGGTGTTCCTGCCGGGCACGGTCATCGCGGAGTCCGCCCTCGACCTCCTGGCCCGTCTGCGGGAACAGCTGGACCACTGAGCATGCCCGACGTCGAGACGCTCGTCGCGGGGATCCGAGAGGGGCGGCGCGCCGCTGTCTCGCAGGCGATCACGCTCGTCGAGTCGACCAGCCGCAAGCACCGGGAGCAGGCTCGCGAGCTGCTGACCGGGCTCGCCGGTGACGCGCCGACGGACGTCGTGCGGGTCGGCATCTCGGGCGTGCCCGGGGTCGGGAAGTCCACGTTCATCGAGGCGCTCGGCTCTCGGCTCACCGCCGACGGCCACCGGGTCGGCGTGCTCGCCGTGGACCCGTCGAGCATCCGCACCGGTGGCTCGGTGCTCGGCGACAAGACCCGGATGGCGCGCCTCGCCAACGACCCCCAGGCCTTCATCCGCCCCTCGCCCAGTGCAGGGACGCTCGGTGGCGTCGCCCGGGCGACCGTGCAGGCGATGGCGGTGCTCGAGGCCGCGGCGTACGACGTGGTGCTGGTCGAGACGGTCGGCGTCGGCCAGTCGGAGGTGACCGTCGCCGGGATGGTCGACACGTTCCTCTTCCTCACCCTCGCCCGGACCGGCGACCAGCTGCAGGGCATCAAGAAGGGCATCCTCGAGATCGCCGACGTGATCGCGGTCAACAAGGCCGACGGCGACCGCCAGCAGGAGGCTCGGGTCGCCGCCCGCGACCTCGCCGGCGCGCTGCGCCTGGTGCGCGGACCGGGGGAGTGGGCGACGCCGGTGGTGACCTGCTCGGCGCTGGAGGACTCGGGTGTCGACGAGGTCTGGGAGCGGGTCGGCGTGCACCGCGAGCACCTGGGCGCGGCCGGTCTCGCCGACAAACGCGCCCACCAGCAGCTGGACTTCACCTGGGCGCTGGTCCGCGACGAGCTCGACCAGCGGCTGCGCCACTCGGCCGGCGTCCGCGCCATGCGCGAGGAGGTGCGCGCGGCCGTGCTCGCCGGTGAGCTGCCGGCGACCGTCGCCGCCGACCGGATCCTCGCGGCGTACGACGCGGACTGACGTCCCCAATATGGGGTGATCCTGCCGATCCGGGACGGCTGACCCGTGCGCTCGGGACATCGGGACGTCCATGGTGGAGGCCTCACTACCGCTCAGGGAGGCAGCACATGCGTAGTACCCGGACCGTCGCCGCCATGGCGACGCTCGCGCTCGCAGTCACGACGGTGGCGCTCATGCCCGCCGGCGAGGCCGCCGCGCCGAAGCCCAAGCCGCTCGCCAAGAACCTCGTCGCCCCGCTCAGTGCCGCGGTCGACGACGACGGCACGGCGTACGTCACCCAGAACTTCGCCGGCCTGCTCAGCAAGGCCCGTCCCGGCAAGAAGCCCAAGACCGTCTACGCCAGCAAGAACGGCAACGAGGTCGGCGGCGTGTCGGTCTTCCACGGCAAGCTCGTGTTCGCCGAGACCGCCAGCGACGCCGAGGACAACCCCGCCAAGTCGTGGGTGAAGTGGATCACCCCGTCCGGCAAGGTCCGCACCATCGCCAACATCCGCGCCTTCGAGAACAAGAAGAACCCCGACAAGTCGGTCACGTACGGCATTCGCGACCTCAGCGCCGAGTGCGCCGCGTCCTGGCCGTCCGACCAGTTCGGGCCGCCCAGATACCGCGGGGTCAAGGACTCGCACCCCTACGCCACCCTCCAGACCGACGAGGGCACCGTCTTCGTCGCCGACGCCGGCATGAACGCGGTCCTGGAGATCTCGCCCAAGGGCCGGGTCCGCACGCTGGCGGTGACCCCGCCGGTCCCGGTCGAGATCACGGCCGAGCTCGCCGGCGGCATGGGTCTGCCGGCCTGCGCGGTCGGCAAGACGTACTACGGCGAGTCCGTCCCGACCGACATCGCCCTCGGCGGCGACGGCAAGCTCTACGTCACGACGGAGGGCGGTGGCCTCGGTGAGCAGGCTCCGTTGGGCTCGGTGTACGCCGTGAAGCTGAAGAACGGGAAGATCAAGAAGGCGGTCGGCAGCCTGTTCGCCCCGGTCGGCATCGCGATCGCCGCGAACGGCGACATGTTCGTCTCGCAGCTCTTCGGCGGTCAGATCTCCCGGATCAAGCACGGCACCAAGAAGGTCCGCACGTACGCCAAGGCGAACCAGCCGGCGGCGGTCGAGTGGACGCCGCGCGGCCTCTACGCGACCGTCGACGTCCTGGTCGGACCGTCCGAGGAGAACCCGGACACGCCTCCGGGCGGCAAGCTGGTCAGGTACCGCAAGTGAGCTGACCGCACAGCAGGCATCGAGCGGGCTCCGGATGATCGGCCGGGGCCCGCTCGGTGCGCTCCGGTAACCTCGACCCGATGTCCACCGCCAGCTCCGACCCCGCACACACGCTCGCCGATGCCGTGATCGACGATGTCGTCGCGGGCGTCGAGGAGGAGCTCGTCGCGCTCCGCCGCGACCTGCACACGCACCCGGAGCTGTCCTGGCGCGAGGTCCGGACCACCGCTCTCGTCGCCGCCCGGGTCGCCCAGGCGGGCTGGCGGGTCACCGAGCTGCCGCGCACCGGTCTGGTCGCCGACATCGGCACCGAGGGGCCGATCGTCGCGCTGCGCGCGGACCTCGACGCGCTGCCGGTGCCCGACCTGACCGGGGACCCCTGGACCAGCACCGTCGAGGCCGTCACCCACGCGTGCGGCCACGACGTGCACACCGCGGCCCTGGTCGGCGCGGCCGTCGCGCTCGGACGGGTACACGAGCTGGGGCTGCTCCCCGGCCGGGTCCGGCTGCTCTTCCAGCCCGCCGAGGAGGTCATGCCCGGCGGGGCGCTCTCGCTGATCGAGCTCGGCGCCCTGGACGACGTCGACCGGGTCTTCGGCCTGCACTGCGACCCCACCCTCGACGTGGGCAGCGTCGGGCTCCGCGAGGGGCCCATCACCGGCGCCGCGGACCACCTCGACGTGACGTTGACGGGTTCGGGCGGCCACACCTCCCGGCCGCACCTGACCGAGGACCTCACCTACGCGCTCGGCAAGGTCATCACCGAGCTGCCCTCCATCCTCTCGCGGCGTCTCGACCCCCGGGCCGGGGTGAGTGTGGTCTGGGGCATCGTCCGCGCGGGCTCGGCACACAACGTCATCCCTGCGACCGGACGCGCCGGCGGCACGGTCCGGATGCTCGACGCCGTCGCGTGGTCCGAGGCCGAGAAGCTGGTCCCGCTGCTGGTCGAGCAGATCGTGGCGCCGTACGGCGTGCACGCGCAGGTCGACTACCAGCGCGGCGTACCGCCCGTCGTCAACGACCCGGCCTCGATCTCGCTGCTCGCCGGGGCGGTCGAGGGGGTGCTCGGCCTGGATGGGCACGTTCCCACCCAGCAGAGCCTCGGCGGCGAGGACTTCGGCTGGTACCTCGACCGGGTGCCCGGTGCCATGGGCCGGCTCGGCACGCGGACGCCCGGCGGGCCGACGTACGACCTGCACCAGGGCAACCTGCGCGTCGACGACCGGGCGGTGGGCATCGGCGCCCGCGTGCTGGCACAGGTGGCGGTCGCGTTCCACGGCGCTTTCTGACAAATTTCGGGGCTCATCGATGAGTATGTCCGCCCAGTCCGCATCGACTCGATAACAACTTCGTCAACGTGCAGTCCCGCCCGCACGCAGGCCCTAGGGTTTCGTCTGTTTCACGCCCGTCCGGGGCGTTCACGGACCATGAAGGAGGCGTCTTGCGACGCACCACGAAGTTTGCAGCAATCCTCGCGGCCGGCATCCTGGCCCTGACGGCGTGCGGTAGCGACAGTGAAGGCGGCGACAGCGGCACTGACTCGCCGTCGTCCGACGCCCCGAAGTCCGACATCAAGGTCGGCATGGCGTACGACGTCGGCGGCCGCGGCGACCAGTCGTTCAACGACTCGGCAGCCGCTGGTCTCGACCAGGCCAAGGAAGAGGGCCTCATTGCTGACGCCCAGGAGTCCGAGGCCGAGGATGGCGAGGCCGAGACCGCTCGCGAGGAGCGCCTGCGCACGTTCGCCGAGGCCGGGTTCGACCCGATCATCGCGGTCGGCTTCGCCTACGCCCCGTCGCTGACGAAGGTCTCCGAGGAGTACCCGGACGTCCACTTCGCGATCATCGACGACGCCAGCCTCGAGAAGGTCCCGAACGTCGCGAGCCTGGTCTTCGCCGAGGAGCAGGGCTCGTTCCTGGTCGGCGCGGCGGCGGCGCTCAAGACCGAGTCGGACCACATCGGCTTCATCGGCGGCGTCGAGACCCCGCTGATCCAGAAGTTCGAGGCGGGCTACGTGGCCGGCGCCAAGGCGGTCAACCCCGACATCGAGATCGACGTGAAGTACCTGACCCAGGTGCCGGACTTCTCCGGCTTCGGTGACCCGGCCAAGGGCAAGACGGCCGCTCAGGGCATGTATGACGGCGGCGCGGACATCGTCTACCACGCTGCTGGTGGCTCCGGTGGCGGCGTCTTCGAGGCGGCCGCCGAGGCCAAGGCGAAGGCGATCGGCGTCGACTCCGACCAGTACAACACCGCTGACCCGTCCGTCCAGGACGTCATCATGACCTCGATGCTCAAGAACGTGAACGTCGCGGTCCACGAGTACCTCAAGGCGATCGACGGCGACTCGTTCCCGTCCGGCGTCACCACCTACGACCTCAAGGTCGACGGCGTGGGCTACTCGACGAGCGGTGGTCAGATCGACGACATCACCGACCAGCTCGACGACTACAAGCAGCAGATCATCGACGGGGACATCACCGTTCCCGACAAGCCGTGATCGTCTGCTAGATCGCAGCACCTGGCAACGGGTCCGCGGGGCGCACGCCCCGCGGACCCGTTCCTTCTCTCCACCCCGCTCGGGTAGCGTCACGCCCGAACCTGACGAGGAGGTCATGGATCGTGTCCACCCCCGCCACGCCCGTCGCGGAGACCGCTCCGGCAACGGCTGAGATCGCCGTCCGCTTGCGCGGCATCGGCAAGCGCTTCCCTGGTGTGATCGCCAACGACGACATCAACATCGACGTGCGCCGGGGCACGATCCACGCGATCGTCGGTGAGAACGGCGCTGGCAAGTCGACGCTGATGAAGATCCTGTACGGCGTACAGCCTCCGGACTCGGGCACGATCGAGATCAACGGCGCCGAGGTCTCCCTGCACTCGCCGGCCGACGCGATCAAGAGCGGCGTGGGCATGGTGTTCCAGCACTTCATGCTGGCCGACAACCTGACCGTCCTCGAGAACGTCGTCCTCGGTGCCGAGCGCCTGCACGGCATCGGCGCCAAGGCCCGCGCCGAGGTGCTGCGCATCTCCGACGCCTACAACCTCGGGATCGAGCCCGACCGCCTGGTCGAGGCCCTCGGGGTCGGCGCACGCCAGCGCGTGGAGATCCTCAAGGTCCTCTACCGCGGCGCGCGCATCGTGATCCTCGACGAGCCCACCGCGGTGCTGGTGCCGCAGGAGGTCGACGAGCTCTTCGGCAACCTGCGCGAGCTCAAGGCCGAGGGCCTCAGCGTCATCTTCATCTCCCACAAGCTCGACGAGGTGCTCTCCGTCGCCGACGAGATCACCGTGATCCGCCGCGGCACGACGGTGAAGACCGTGGAGCCGCAGGGCGTCTCCGCGCGCCAGCTCGCCGAGCTGATGGTCGGCTCCGAGCTGCCCTCACCCAGCACCGAGGCCTCGACGGTCACCGACGAGGTGCTGCTCAGCGTCTCGGGCCTGTCGCTGCCGAGCGACGAGGGTCGGCCGCTGCTCGATGACGTCTCCTTCCAGATCCACCGGGGCGAGATCCTCGGGATCGCCGGCGTCGAGGGCAACGGCCAGGCCGAGCTCGTCGAGTCGATCATGGGGATGCGCGCCGCCTCGAGCGGCCGGATCGAGCTCGCTGGGGCCGACCTGTCCCACCTCAGCACCCGCGAGCGCCGCGAAGGTGGCATCGGCTACATCCCCGAGGACCGGCACCGGCACGGGCTGCTGCTCGAGTCCCCGCTGTGGGAGAACCGCATCCTCGGTCACCAGTCCCGCCCCCCGAGCGTCAACCACGGCCTCATCGACAAGCGCGCCGCCCGCAAGGACACCGCGCGCATCATCGAGGCGTACGACGTACGCACCCCCGGACCCGATGTGCTCGCGCGGGCGCTGTCGGGTGGCAACCAGCAGAAGCTGATCGTCGGCCGCGAGATGAGCGGGGAGCCGGTCCTGCTGATTGCCGCCCACCCGACCCGCGGTGTCGACGTCGGCGCCCAGGCCGCGATCTGGCGCCACATCAAGGACGCGCGGCGCAACGGCCTCGCCGTGCTGCTGATCTCGGCGGACCTGGACGAGCTGATCGGCCTGTCCGACCGGATCGAGGTGATCCTGCGGGGCCGCTTCGTCGGCACCTTCGATCCCGAGGACGTCACACCTGAGCGGCTCGGCTCCGCGATGACCGGAGCGGGGGAGGACAAGTGACGAAGGCACGTCTGACGCGCCTGGGGCTGGGGGTCGCCTCGGCGGTGCTCGCCCTGCTGGCAGCGTTCGCCATCACCAGCCTGGTGCTGATCGCCGCCGGGGACCCGGTGGGCGAGGTCTGGGGCCAGCTGCTGTCCTGGCCCGAGCAGCGCAACTGGGCCAACATCATCAACAACGCGACCGTGCTCTTCCTGTCTGGTCTCGCGGTCGCCGTGAGCTTCCGGATGAACCTCTTCAACATCGGCGTCGACGGGCAGTACCGCGTCGCCGCGTTCACCGCCGCTGTCGTCGCCGGTGAGGCCTGGCTGCCCGGCTACCTCAACACCGCCCTGGCGATCCTCTGCGCAATGGCCGTCGGTGCGATCTGGGCCGGCATCGCGGGTGTCCTGCGCGCCACGCGCGGCGTCAGCGAGGTCATCTCGACGATCATGCTCAACGCGATCGCCACCTCCCTCGTCGCCTACCTGCTCCGCAAGGCGGCGGTGCGCGAGGAGGGCAGCAACGCGCTCGGCACCAAGGAGATCCCGGAGGGCAGCCGGATCGGCGGCCTCCCGTTCGGCGACTTTGAGATCTACGGCTTCATCATCATGGCCGCCGCGTTCGGGTTCGCGTTCTGGTTCGTGCTCAACCGCACCCGGTTCGGCTTCGACCTGCGCGCGACCGGCCAGTCGACGACCGCCGCCGTGGCCAGCGGGGTCAGCGTCAAGAAGATGACCGTCGCTGCCATGATGATCTCCGGCGCCATCGCCGGACTGGTCGGCCTGCCGATCCTCTTCGGTGACGCCTACACCTACGGCTCGACCTTCCAGTCCGGGTTGGGCTTCGCCGGCATCGCGATCGCGTTGCTCGGCCGCAACAACCCGATCGGAATTGCGCTCGGCGCGCTGCTCTTCGCCTACCTCGACGAGCAGTCCAACCCGCTGCAGATCCTGGTCGGTGTCTCGCCCGACATCGTGGCCATCACGCAGGGCGTGATCGTGCTGACCGTGGTCATCTCCTATGAGCTCGTACGCCGCTACGGCGTACGCCTCGAGCAACGGGAGGTGGCCCGAGCCTTGGCCACCCCCAGCACCGACCAGCCCGAGGAGGTCTCGGCATGACCACCTCCGGCTACACCGAGTCGATCGCCGCCGCTCCGCGCGCACGCCGCAAGCTGCCGCGATGGTGGTTCGCCGCCGCGCTCTTCGGGCTGCTGCTTGGGCTCTCCCTGCTGGAGCAGGTCACCGGTGCCGACGACCTGGTCTCGCGGGGCACGGTCGCCGCGACCTTGATCGCCGTCGTCCCGATCATGCTCGCCGGCCTCGGAGGCCTCTGGTCGGAGCGCGCCGGCGTGGTCAACATCGGGCTCGAGGGCATGATGATCCTCGGGACCTGGGGTGCCGGCTACTTCGGCTACCACTACGGTGCCTGGGCCGGTGTCGCGGGCGCGATCGTGATGGGCATGCTCGGCGGCCTGGTGCACGCCATCGCGACCGTGGTCTTCGGCGTCGACCACATCATCTCCGGCGTCGCGATCAACATCATCGCGCTCGGCGCGGTTCAGTACCTCGCCTCGCTGACCTTCGTCGGCCTGCCCGGCGGTGGCCAGACGCAATCGCCCAAGATCGAGGACGTCCCATCGATCAACATCACGTTCCTGGGTGACTTCTTCGGCGACATCGTGGACAAGAACATCTTCTTCGTCTCGCAGACCGCAGCCGTGGCTCAGGCGCTCGTGACCAACCTGTCGTGGCTCGTAGTGATCTCGATGCTGCTCCTCGTCGTGACCTGGTTCGTGCTGTGGCGCACGTCCTTCGGCCTGCGCCTGCGCTCCTGCGGTGAGAGCCCGTCCGCGGCCGAGTCGCTCGGCGTCCACGTGCTGCGCTACAAGTTCGCGGCTGTGCTGATCTCCGGCGGCCTCGCCGGTCTGGCGGGCGGCTTCCTCGCGATGGTCGCGTCCAGCAACTACCGCGACGGCCAGACCGGCGGCCGTGGCTACATCGGCCTCGCCGCGATGATCTTCGGCAACTGGCGCCCGGGAGGGCTGCTCGCGGGGTCCGGGCTCTTCGGCTACAGCGAGACGCTCGGTCTCCGCGCAGGCGGCGACTCGGTGCACGCTCTGCTGCTCGCGATCGCGGTGCTGGCCATCGCCGCCGCGGTGTGGCAGGCCCGCCAGCAGCAGCAGCGCGCCGCGATCATCACCGGTGTGGTGGCCGTCGCCCTCGGAGTGCTCTACTTCGCGATCGACGAGGTGCCCAGCGACTTCAGCACCATGACGCCGTACGTCGTCACGCTGCTGGTGCTCGCGTTCGCCTCGCAACGACTACGAATGCCAGCTGCCGACGGGCAGATCTATCGGAAGGGCAGCGCGGGCTAGTGGCGTCGGACGCGGAGTTCGACTGGGACTCGCTCAAGGCGGCTGCCGAGGAGGCGGTCACGCACGCGTACGCGCCGTACTCGCACTTCTCGGTGGGTGCCGCCGCGATGGTCGACGACGGTCGCGTGGTGACGGGTTGCAACGTGGAGAACGCGGCGTACGGCGTCGCCCTGTGCGCGGAGTGCGGACTGGTCAGCCAGCTGCACATCACCGGCGGTGGCCGGCTGACGCACTTCGTGTGCGTCAACGGCGACGGCGCGGTGATCATGCCGTGCGGGCGGTGCCGGCAGCTCCTGTACGAGAACGGCGGGCCAGAGCTGCTGCTGTGGACAGTGTCAGGAATCAGGACGATGGACGAGGTGCTGCCCGATGCGTTCGGTCCCGACGACCTCGATTGACCTGACCGCCCCCGCGGTCGTCGCCGATCCTTACCCGCACTTCGCGCGCGAGCGCGAGCAGCACGCGGTGGCCTGGCACGAAGCGTCCGGGATGTACCTGACCTTCGCGCACGCGACCGTCGGGCAGGTGCAGCGCGACCGCCGGCTGGGCCGGATCTGGGCCGACAAAGAGCCGCTCGACTACCTCGAGCCGTTCAACCTCCTGCATCGCAACCAGATGATGGAGAACGAGCCGCCGGTGCACACCCGGCTGCGTCGCCCGGTGGCCAAGGCGTTCGCGCGCGGTCACATCGAGCGGCTCCGGCCGCGGGTACGCGAGATCGCGGCCGGGCTGCTCGACGACCTCGATCCTCAGGGCTTCGACATCATCGCGGGGTACGCCGAGCCGCTGCCCGTGCTGGTGATCGCCGACCTGCTCGGCGTACCTCGCTCGTATGCGCACGACCTGCGGGATTGGTCGCAGGCGATCGTGCGGATGTACGAGGTGGCGCCGCCGCAGGAGACGGTCGACGCCGCTGTCCGTGCGTCCGAGGACTTCGCGGGGCTGGTGCGCGAGCTGGTCGGCGAGCGGCGTGCGCAGCCCGCCGACGACCTGATCACCGACCTGGTCGCGACCGAGCTGACAGAGGACGAGGTCGTCGCGGCAGTCGTCCTGCTGCTCAACGCGGGCCACGAGGCGTCGGTCAACGTCTTCGGCAACGGGCTGACCGCGATGCTGCGACGCGGGCTGCGCCCCGGCGCCGACGTGCCGGCCACCGTCGAGGAGATGCTCCGCTTCGACTCCGCGCTGCAGCTCTTCGAGCGCACCGCGATGGAGGACGTGGAGGTAGGCGACATCACGGTCCACGAGGGCCAGAAGATCGCCGCCCTACTCGGTGCCGCCAACCGCGACCCCGAGGTCTTCGACCAGCCGGACGAGTTCCGGGTGGACCGAGACCCCAACAACCACTTGGCTTTCGGCGTCGGAGTGCACTTCTGCCTCGGCGCGCCGCTCGCGCGGATGGAGCTCGCCGAGTCGCTGCCTGCGTTGTTCGAGACGTTCCCCGACCTGACCCTGGCCGACGAGCCGGTCAGTCGCGGGACCTTCGTGCTGCGGGGCTACCGCACCGTCCCTGTGAGAGGAACTCATGTCTGAGCACGACGCGGTCGAGGTGATCTCGGCCAAGCGGGACAAGCGAGAGCTGAGCGACAGCCAGATCGACTGGGTGATCGCGGCGTACACGCGTGGTGATGTCGCCGACGAGCAGATGTCGGCGCTGGCGATGGCGATCCTGCTCAACGGCATGGACCGTCGCGAGATCTCCCGGTGGACGGGGGCGATGATCGCGTCGGGGGAGCGGATGGACTTCTCGGGGTTGTCGCGGCCGACCGCTGACAAGCACTCGACCGGTGGCGTGGGGGACAAGATCACGCTGCCGTTGGCTCCACTGGTGGCGGCGTGCGGCGTCGCCGTACCCCAGCTCTCCGGGCGCGGTCTGGGCCACACCGGCGGCACCCTCGACAAGCTGGAGTCGATCCCCGGCTGGCGGGCCGCGCTGTCGAACGAGGAGATCCTCACCCAGCTGGAGTCGCTGGGTGCGGTGATCTGCGCGGCCGGTGACGGGCTGGCGCCCGCCGACAAGAAGCTCTATGCGCTGCGCGACGTGACCGGCACGGTCGAGGCGATCCCGCTGATCGCGTCGTCGATCATGTCGAAGAAGATCGCCGAGGGCACCGGGGCTCTGGTGCTCGACGTCAAGGTCGGCACGGGTGCGTTCATGAAGGACGTCGTCTCCGCTCGTGAGCTCGCCGAGACGATGGTGGCGCTCGGCCAGGACGCCGGGGTGCACACGGTCGCGCTGCTGACCGACATGTCCACGCCGCTGGGCCTGACCGCCGGCAACGCGATCGAGGTCCAGGAGTCCGTCGACGTGCTGGCAGGTGGGGGGCCGGCCGATGTGGTCGAGCTGACCCTTGCCCTCGCCCGCGAGATGCTCGCCGGCGCCGGCCGCTCGGACGTGGACCCTGCCGACAAGCTGGCCGACGGCTCCGCGATGGACGCCTGGCACCGGATGATCCAGGCCCAGGGCGGCGACTCGCACGCCCCGCTGCCGGTGGCTCGTGAGCAGCACGTCGTGAACGCACCGTCCACGGGCGTGGTGACCCGCCTCGACGCGATGGCCGTCGGGCTCGCCGCCTGGCGCCTCGGCGCCGGCCGGGCCCGCAAGGAGGACCCGGTGCAGGCAGGCGCCGGCGTCGTCTGGCACGCCAGGCCCGGGGACATCGTCACGGCGGGCGACCCGCTCTTCACGCTGCTCACCGACGACGAGCACCGCTTCGACCGCGCTCTCGCGTCGCTCGAGGGCGGCTACGACATCGAGTCGGGCGGGTCTTCGTACCGGCCCGCCCCTTTGGTCATCGACCGGATCGGCTGACCGCGGACGCGCCAGCGGCCGCGGTCGTCGGTGGTCGAGCAGCGCCCGCGACCGAGCTTGCGAGGTCGTGACGGCGCGTGTCGAGAGCCCGCGCCACCAGGCGACGGCAGCTGTGCCGTGAGGGGGATCTCGACACGCAGTCGCGTCTTCGCAGGCTCAGGCGCGCGCTTGCTCGATCTTCGTGACTGACGCCGCGACCTCGTTCCTCGGTCCCGGCTGGTCACTCCAGCAGCAGCACGACCGTCTCGGCGACGCAGGCCGGCTTGGCCTCGCCCTCGATCTCGATCGTGTAGCGGAGCGTCGCCTGCTTGCCCGTCGGCAGGTCGGCGACGTCGGCGAGGGCGACGTGAGCGCGGATCCGCTTGCCGACGAGGACCGGGTTGGGGAAGCGCACCTTGTTGGTGCCGTAGTTGAGCTTGGCGCCGGGGGTCTCGAAGCTCACCACCTGGCTGCCGAGGAACGGCACCAGCGAGAGCGTGAGGTAGCCGTGGGCGATGGTGCCGCCGAACGGACCGTCCTTCGCCCGGTCGACGTCGACGTGGATCCACTGGTGGTCCCCGGTCGCCTCCGCGAACACGTTGACGCGCTCCTGGTCGATCGTGAGCCAGTCGGACGTGCCGAGCTCCTCACCGATGGCGGCGGACACTTCGTCGAGAGCGGAGAAGACGCGCATGGCTCCAACATATCGAGCGCTGCCGGCCGGGTCTGATTGGATCGACTCCATGACGCCCACTCGCGACCAGGTCCGACGGGCACCGAAGGTGCTCCTGCACGACCACCTCGACGGCGGGCTGCGGCCGCAGACGATCATCGAGCTGGCCGCCGACTGCGGGCACCAGCTGCCCGACCTCGGCGGCGAGCTGTCGGCCGAGTCGCTCGGCCGCTGGTTCGCCGAGGCTGCCGACTCCGGCTCCCTGGAGCGCTACCTCGAGACCTTCGACCACACGGTCGGCGTGATGCAGACCGGCCCGGCGCTCACCCGCGTGGCCCGCGAGTGCGTCGAGGACCTCGCCGCGGACGGGGTCGCGTACGCCGAGATCCGCTACGCCCCCGAGCAGCACGTCGAGACGGGCCTGACGCTCGACGAGGTGGTCGCGGCGGTGCAGGAGGGGTTCGACCAGGCGGTCGTGGCGAGCGGCAACCGGATCGTCGTACGCCAGCTGCTGACCGCGATGCGGCACCAGGCCCGGTCGATGGAGATCGCCGAGCTGGCGGTGGCGTGGCGCGACCGCGGGGTCGCGGGCTTCGACATCGCCGGCGCCGAGGCGGGCTACCCGCCCACCCGGCACCTGGACGCGTTCGAGTACCTCCAGCGCGAGAACTTCCACTTCACGATCCATGCCGGTGAGGCGTTCGGGCTGCCGTCGATCTGGCAGGCGATCCAGTGGTGTGGCGCCGACCGGCTCGGCCACGGCGTCCGGATCATCGACGACATCACCGTCCACGACGACGGCTCGGTCGAGCTCGGCCTGCTCGCGGCGTACGTGCGCGACAAGCGGATCCCGCTCGAGATGTGCCCGTGGTCCAACATCCAGACCGGCGCTGCGGCCTCGATCGGCGAGCACCCGATCGGGCTGCTGAAGAAGCTGCGCTTCCGGGTCACGGTCAACACCGACAACCGACTGATGAGCCAGACCTCGATGACCCACGAGATGACCTCGCTGGTCGAGGCCTTCGGCTACGGGCTGAGCGACCTCGAGTGGTTCACGATCAACGCGATGAAGTCGGCGTTCCTGCCCTTCGACGAGCGGTTCGCCCTGATCTCCGACGTGATCAAGCCGGCGTACGCCGCGCTGCGCGAAGAGAGCGACCAGTGAAGATCCACTACGTGCCGACCGTGCTGCTGCTCGGCTCGGCCGCGCTCATCCTGCTGGTCGGCGTCGGGCTGCTGCTCAAGGGTCGTGCCGTACGGCGTACGGCCGAGAGCTTCCGCAGCCGTGCGGTCGCCGTGACCGCCACCGTCGTCGCCCTCGAGGCCAAGGACCTCAGCCTCGGCGCCGAGCCGGACACTCGCTACTTCCCGCGAGTGAGCTTCGTGCCCGCAGGGGCGACCGATGCCGTCGAGGCGCAGACGCTCACCGACGTACCCGCCCCGCCGCCACGAGTCGGGGAGCAGATCGACGTCGCCTACGACCCCGAGCGCCCCGACCGCGTCGACGTCGCCGCCACGAAAGGTGACGTCGAGGGCGCGGGCCGGACCTGGGTCGTCCTCGGGTCCCTCGTCCTCCTGGTCGCCCTGGGCGTCGCTGCTGCCTGGCTGGTGCTGGTCCTGGTCGTCTGGACGTCGTAGTGCCCGGGCCGGAGGAGTCGATCTTCTGGATCGCGCTGTGCGCGGTACTGGCGCCGCTGCTTGCCGCGCTGTTGCTGCGCGGCAAGGTGCCGGAGGTGGTGCTGCTGCTCGTGCTCGGCGTCGTGATCGGCCCCAACGTCCTCGACCTCGCGGTGACAGGGGAGGGCGTCGAGATGCTGCGCGAGCTCGGCCTCGGCATGCTCTTCCTGCTTGCGGGCTACGAGATCGAGGTGGACGAGCTGGTGGGCAAGGGCGGCAGGCGTGCGCTCGCCACCTGGATCGCATGCTTCGCCGTCGCGCTCGGCCTGATCGGGCTGATCGGCCTCACCGACGCCATCCACGCGGAGATCGCGGTCGCGATCGCGCTCACCTCCACCGCGCTCGGCACCCTGCTGCCCATCCTGAAGGACAACGGCCTGCTCGCCAGCCCGTTCGGCCGCACGCTGATGAACCACGGTGCGTACGGCGAGCTCGCGCCGATCGTCGCGATGGCCGTGTTGCTCGGCAGCCGCGGGGTCTTCGCCTCTGTGCTCGTGCTCGTGGCGTTCTTCGTGCTGGCACTGGTCGTGCACCGCTTCTCCGCGCGGATCAGCCGGGAGGGCTCGGTGGTGCTCGCGGTCGTCCAGCGGGGTGCGGAGAGCTCGGGACAGCCCCAGGTGCGGCTGGTGGTGCTCCTGCTCGTCAGCCTGGGCGTGGCCGCCGCCGTCTTCGACCTCGACGTGGTGCTCGGTGCCTTCGCCGCCGGCTTCGTCCTGCGCGGGCTTCTGCCCCAGGGCCACGAAAGCCTGGAGCACAAGCTCGAGGGCCTGGCCTTCGGGCTGCTGATCCCGGTCTTCTTCATCACCTCGGGCATGGCCATCGACCCGCAGGCGGTGCTCGACGAGCCGGTCGCGCTGGTCGCGTTCGTCGCGCTGATCCTGCTCGTGCGCGGCGGCCTGGTCCTGCTCGCGACGTGGACCACGCGGGTGGACGGGGAGCGCGCCTTCGACGGCCGGGAGAGCGTCTCGATGGGGTTGTTCGCCGCCACCGGGCTGCCGATCATCGTCGCCGTCACCTCGGTCGCCGTCAGCGCCGGCGAGATGACGGCGACGAACGCGTCCGTCCTGGTCGCGGGAGGCGCCCTGACGGTGCTGATCTGCCCGTTCTTTGCCCAGGGACTCCTGACGCGCTCTCACCCGGAACAGGTGATTCCGGGTGACGGGCCGGGACACTAGCCTCGACGCGATAGTGGGACCGACTCGGGCCCCGACGCATTCGAGAGGAACGCTGTGGACAGCTTCTGGGACTTCTTCTGGTTCATCATCTCCTTCTTCCTGCTCATGGCCTACCTGGTCGTGCTGTTCCAGATCCTCACGGACCTGTTCCGCGACCACCAGACGAGCGGCTGGCTGAAGGCGGTCTGGGTGTTCTTCCTGATCATCCTTCCGCTGATCACCTCGCTGGTGTACCTGATCGCGCGCGGTCAGGGCATGGCGGAGCGCAACATCGCTGCCGTCAAGCAGGCGCAGGCCAGCCAGGAGGAGTACATCCGATCTGTGTCGGGTGGCGGCGCATCGCCGGCCGACGAGATCCACCGGGCGAAGGCGCTGCTCGACTCGGGCGCCATCTCGCAGGCGGAGTTCGACGCGCTGAAGGCCAAGGCGCTGGCCTGACCCGTCAGCGCGGTAGGACCGCCCACCAGCGGCGCTTCCACCGCGAGGACGACAGAGGTACGACGGCGCCCAGCGCCGGGTTGTAGACCAGGGGCTCCCCGTCACGCTCGTCGAGCACGAGGACGACGTGACGGGGAAGCCACCGGGTCCCCAGGAAGACCGGCACGGGTGTCGGCAGTGCCGCGAGCACCTCCGCCTGCCGGTAGCGGTGCACACTCCCGCCCAGCTCCCGTGCCACCGCCCACGGCGGGGTCCCGAACATCCGTGGCCACGGCACCTGCCAACGGCCGTGCCGGTCGCGCACACCGGTGAGGCGACGGTGCATCGCGAGCACGTCCTCCTCGAAGCGCGGCCAAGGGCCGGCACCGCTGCCCGCGAGCACAGCCTGGGCGACCACGACAGACGACGGTCCGCACGTGCGGGAGTCCGGCTGTCGCGGCCACGTCTTCATCAGCGCAGGCTCACGTCGAGGCGTCCCGGGCGGCCATCAGCCCGATCGCGGCGTACGCCTCGTCGGGCGTCACCGGGGCGCATCCTCGCTCCACGGCGTGGGAGACGACCCGGCGCTGGTCGTGCATCAGCGCGAGACCTCGCCGCACGAGCACGAGCGGGGGCTTGCGCCGCTCGCGCAGGTCGCGGGTGAGCCGTCGCCAGAAGGTCACCATCGGATGCTGTCGCACGCAGTACGCCGCCGCAAGCAGTCCGGCGTCGTCGCAGGGGCCGACGATCTCCTGCGCGAAGATGCCCTCGGCCACGAACACGTGGTGGTCGCCGAGGTCCAGGGTCCGCTGGCCGCAGCGGCCGTTCTGCGCGATGTCGTAGATCGGCACCTCCGCGCGACCCATGCGGCAGAGGTCGTCGAGCGCGGCCAGGGCGTCGCCGAGCAGCCACGACTCCGGGACGTCCCAGTCGACGATGCCGGCGTTGGCGCCCTCGGTGATCAGCGGCAGGGTGGGGTCGCCGCCGTTCTTGTAGAAGTCGTCGAGCCGGAGCACCGGCAGCCCGACGCGTTCGGCGAGTCGGGACTTCCCGGACCCGGAGGGGCCAGCAAGGACGATCACCCGCGCGCGCACCGGCCTATTCTTGCAGTGGCTGCAGCTCACCGATCAGCCCGACCGGTGTCCCCTCCGTGACCGGCTGCCGAGGGGAGCCGCCGGCCAGGCAGGTCGGGGCCCCGAGCGTGGGCACCTGGTCGACCCAAGACTGGTCGGGACCGCTCACGATCGGCAGCGTGACCGTCCAGGACACGGCACCGGCATCGCCCGGGACGGCCTGCAGTCGGGCGACCACCGGCCCGGCGTCGCTGTCGAGGCGGAGGGTCACCACTCCACCGGTCGACCGCGAGCACGCGGCGTACGTCGGCTGCCAGCCTCCCATCGACTCGACGACTGCGGCGAGCGCCGCCAGAGGCCGGCGAGGGCCGGGCGTGAGCGTCCCCTCGGCGGACGGCGCGCGCCGCTGCCGGTCGCCACCGGCGGTGTCCGGATCGGAGACGTCGGCGTCGAGCGACTCGAACCAGGCGTCGTCGCCGAGCGCGGTCGTCCGCGCCTCGTCGGCCGCCGTGGGGCCGGCGTCGGACCACTCGGGAGTCTCGACGTCGTCGTCGGCGGACCCGCGTGGTTCGTCGTCGGGCGGCGCCGGCGCGGGGTTGCCGGAGGCGCCGGCGAGGCAGGTGTCCGTCACGTCGACCGCGGGTCCGAGGTCGGGCCAGTCGTCGTCGAGGTGGTGTGGGACCTCGGCTGTGACCGAGACGTCGACGAGCTCGTCGTCCGGTTCGGCGCGCACCTCGGCGACCGCCGCGCTGTCGAGGTCGGTGCCACCCCGGGTCAGGACGGCACGGACGTCGTCGAGCTCGCAGGTCGCCCCGACGAGCGTCCAGCCCTGGTCCTCCGCGCCGGCGACCTCCTGAGCCGTGGCCGCGCTTGCGTCCAGAGCGACGTACGTCGTGGTCCGGGTGCCGGCGTGCCGGCTCACCCGTCCGTTGCTGCCGTAGCCCGCCTCCGGCACCGACAGGGTGCTGGGGGCGACCCACGGGTCCTCCCACACGGCCTGCGCGCGGGTCAGGTCGACGTCGTCGGCGTAGAGGTCACCGGGCAGGTTCGAGCATCCGGTCAGGAGCACCGAGCCGATGATCGCGGCCGCTCCGGCGGTCCGTGGTCTCACGACTCCGGGACCACGACGAACCACGGCTCGCTCCAGCCGGCGACGTCGAGGGTCCCGTTGACCCAGTCGTCGCGCGAGACGGTGATGGTCGAGCCGTTGGAGGGGTCGTAGACCGAGAGCGAGTCGCCGCCCTCGGACGCCGTGACGAGGGTGACGTGCCCGGGGCGGGTGTCGTCGCCGACGTAGATCGGGACCGTGGTGCCGCCCTCGCTGGCCCGCACGACCGCGTCGAAGCTGCTGCCCCGGTTGTCGGGGTCGACCACGCTGACGTCGTACGACGTGCCGGGGACGCCGGACCCGCCATCGGCGGACATCTCGGCCGCCAGGGCCCAGGGCTGGGTGCCGGCCTGCGGCGGCCACGGGAACTGCAGGTCGTGGTCACGGTCGACGGGCAGGTTGGTGCGCACGTGCATCGCCTGGGACTCGTCGGCGAACCGCTCGGCAGGGCTGCGGGGGTCGGTCTCGCCGGTGACGGGGTCGTAGCCGGTCTGCATCCACAGCGCGTACGCCGGGTCGTTCTCCATCCGCGACATGACGAGCGAGGAGGAGCCGCATGTCGTCTGGTCAGGCTGGGTGGCGTCGTCCCCACGGAAGTTGCCGGGATCGAGGTCGCGGAGCTCGCTGGGGCTCATCTGAGCGACCTGGTCGGCGTAGTTGTTGAGCGCGTCACCGCTGAGCCCGGACGCCACCGCCGCCATGATCCACGCGCGGGCGGTCGGGTCGTCGGTGCTCTCGAGCAGCCGGCGCACCTCGGCCCGTTCGTCGGCGGTCATGCCGGCCAGTGCGGCGTCGTAGCGGCTCAGCGTCGAGCCGTCGAGCGGTCCGCCGTCGTCGGACCACTCGTTGACGACGTCGACCGCGGACACCCCGTCTGGCAGGTGGTCGGGCAGCTCGATGTCGTCCATGGCGCCGGTCACCGCCCGCCGGGCCGTCGCGGCCGCCCGGGCGGCGTCCTCATAGGCGCCGATCAGGTCCTGGATCGCGTCGATCACCTCGCCCACGATGCCGCTGAGCTTGTCGGCCAGCTGCCACGGCAGCAGGTCGTCCCAGGTGATCGACAGGTGCTTGCGCAGGCCGTCGAACGCGTCGGCGTGCCTCTTGCGGGCGGCGTCCATGGAGCCCGCCATCGTGTCGAGGGCGGTCGCGACGCCGCGGGCGGCCTCGGGCACGGCGTCGACCCGGCCCGCGAAGGCGGTGACCGAGCTGCGGAACGAGTTGCCCGCCTCGCCCTCCCAGATCGCCGTCGTCATCTCGTCGTGCAGCGACCCCAGCGAGGTGTGCGCGCGGTCGACCGTGGTGGCGATCAGCCGCCACTCGTCGGCGGCGTCGCGCAGGTTGGCAGGCTCCGGCTCCGGGGGTTGGGAGGCGATCTCGAACGCCCGGCCGACCAGCCGGACGATGGTCTCGGCGGCGTCCCACGGCGGCCAGAGGTCGATGCCCTGCAGGTCGGCGAGCACCGAGCGCAGCTCGGTGATGGTGTCCTCGAGGGCGTCCTGTGCCACGTCACCGAAGCCCATGGAAGGCCCCCGCGCTCGTGTGGTCGGTGGCGTCGTACGTCGTCAGGCAGGCCTCGAGGTTGGTGCCGTGCTCCGAGACGAGTGCCTGGCAGACCTCGAGGACTCCCGCCATGTCGGTGGCTGCGTCGCTGACGACCGCGGCGACGCCGGCCAGGTCCGTGCCCGCCGCGGCCGTCGTACGGCGCCTGGCGGACGTGAGCTCGGCGCCGGCATCGCCCCCGTGGAGCCACGCGCGGCGTACGGCGCCGGGATCGACGTGCAGGGTCATGCAGGGTTCCTCCCCCCTGATCCGGCGGGACAAACGGGCCGATGGGGATGGCCCGGGTGGGCCACGCTCCCGGGACCGGTCGGCTCGACTTGGTCGCCCGGCGCACCTGGCAGGCGATCGCGTCGCGCTAGGGGCGTTCGGGACGTCATCCGAATCGTGGGTCAGGGGCCACCATCCGTATGACGTCCAGGACGCGGTGGACGGCGAGTCGCGCTAGACCCCGATCGGGTGCCAGACGGTCTTGATCTCGAGGTACGCCGTCATCGGCTCAAGACCGGGGTCGAGCGTCCAGTCGGGCTCGGCCGCCGGGGCGCGGCGTACTCGCTTGAGGTTGTCGGCGGCCGCGACCTCGAGGTCGGTCGCGAGGGTGGTGTCGCCCGCGATGCCGGTGAGGTCGATGGCGTTGACGTCCATGTGGGCGGCGAGCCAGGGGCCGATGGTGGCGGCCGAGCCGGTGAGGATGTTGACGACGCCGCCGGGCACGTCGGACGTCGCGAGGACCTCAGCGAGGTTGACGGCCGGCAGCGGGCGGTCGTGGGACGACACGACCACCACGGTGTTGCCGGTGACGATCACCGGCGCCACGACGCTGATGAGACCGAGCAGCGAGGACTCCTGCGGCGCGAGGACCGCGACCACACCGGTGGGCTCGGGCGTGGAGAGGTTGAAGAACGGCCCGGCTACCGGGTTGGCGTTGCCGATGACCTGGGTGATCTTGTCCGCCCAGCCGGCGTACCAGACGAGCCGGTCGATGGCGGTGTCGACGACCTTGTCGGCCTTGCTCGGGGAGAGCCCCTCGGACTGGACGACGGACTGCACGAACTGCGGGCGCCGGTCCTCCATGACCTCGGCGATCCGGTAGAGGATCTGCGCGCGGTTGTACGCCGTACGACCCGACCACGAGCCGAACGCCTTGCGTGCGGCGATGACGGCGTCGCGGGCGTCCTTGCGCGAGGCGAGGGCGGCGTTGGCCACGAACTTCCCCTTGCTGTCCTTGACCTCGTAGGAGTACGCCGACTCCGAGCGCGGGAACGCGCCACCGATGTAGAGCTTGTACGTCTTGCGGACGTCGATGCGGTCGCTCACTTGAGATACGCCTCCAGACCGTGGCGGCCGCCCTCGCGGCCGTAGCCCGACTCCTTGAACCCGCCGAACGGGCTGGTGGGGTCGAACTTGTTGAACGTGTTGGCCCAGACGACGCCGGCGCGCAGCTGGTTGGCCATGTGCAGGATCAGCGAGCCCTTCTCCGTCCAGACACCGGCGGAGAGGCCGTACGGCGTGTTGTTGGCCTTCTCGACCGCCTCGGCCGGCGTGCGGAAGGTCAGCACGGACAGCACCGGCCCGAAGATTTCCTCACGGGCGATCCGGTGGGCCTGGGTGACGTCGGTGAAGAGCGTCGGCGGGAACCAGAACCCGGTAGCCGGGAGGTCGCACGCGGGCGACCAGCGCCCCGCACCTTCGGCCTCACCGATGTCGGACAGCTCGCGGATCCGGGCGAGCTGCTCGGCGGAGTTGATGGCGCCGATGTCGGTGTTCTTGTCGAGCGGGTCGCCGATGCGCAGCGTCGACATCCGGCGCTTGAGCTTCGTGAGCAGCTCGTCGGCGACCGACTCCTGGACCAGGAGTCGCGACCCGGCGCAGCAGACGTGGCCCTGGTTGAAGAAGATCCCGGTCACGATGCCCTCGACGGCCTGGTCGAGCGGGGCGTCGTCGAAGACGATGTTGGCGGCCTTGCCGCCGAGCTCCAGGGTGACCTTCTTGCTCGTGCCTGCCACGGTGCGGGCGATGGCCTTGCCGACCTCGGTCGAACCGGTGAAGGCGACCTTGTCGATGCCCGGGTGGGCGACCAGCGCCTGGCCGGTGCCCCCGGCGCCGGTGATGATGTTGACGACCCCCGGCGGGAGGTCGGCCTGCTGGCAGATCTCCGCGAAGAGCAGCGCGGTCAGCGGAGTGGTCTCGGCCGGCTTGAGGACCACGGTGTTGCCACACGCCAGCGCCGGGGCGATCTTCCAGGCGAGCATCAGCAGCGGGAAGTTCCACGGGATGATCTGGCCGGCGACGCCGAGCGGCTGCGGGTCGTTGCCACGTCCGGCGTACTCGAGCTTGTCGGCCCAGCCCGCGTAGTAGAAGAAGTGCGCAGCGACGATCGGGATGTCGACGTCGCGCGACTCCTTGATCGGCTTGCCGTTGTCGATCGACTCCAGGACGGCGAGCTCGCGGCTGCGCTCCTGGATGATCCGGGCGATCCGGTAGAGGTACTTGGCGCGCTCGCGGCCGGGCATCTTCGACCAGACCCGGTCGTTGGCCCGGCGTGCTGCCCTCACCGCCACGTCGACGTCGGCCTCGTCGGCCTCCGCGATCTCGGCGAGGACCTCCTCCGTGGAGGGGCTGATCGTCTTGAATGACGTGCCGCGACCCTCGACGAAGTCACCGTTGATGAACAGACCGTACGACGGCTTGATATCGACGATGCTGCGCGACTCGGGCGCGGGGGCGTACTCGAAGGGTGTCGTCTTCTTGGCCATGAGAATCAGTCCAACGTGAAGTAGTCGGGGCCGGAGTAACGGCCGGTCTTCATCTTGGTGCGCTGCATCAGCAGGTCGTTGAGCAGCGTGGAGGCACCGAACCGGAACCAGTCCGGGTCGAGCCAGTCCGGCCCGGCGACCTCGTTGACCATCACGAGGTACTTGATCGCGTCCTTGCTGGTGCGGATCCCACCAGCCGGCTTCACGCCGATCATCCGGCCGGTGAGCTCGCGGAAGTCACGGACCGCCTCGAGCATGATCATCGTGACCGGCAGCGTCGCCGCCGGCTGCACCTTGCCGGTCGAGGTCTTGATGAAGTCGGCGCCGGCCATCATTGCCAGCCAGCTCGCACGGCGGACGTTGTCGTAGGTCTGCAGCTCGCCGGTCTCGAAGATGACCTTGAGGTGCGCACTCTCCCGATCAGGGCGGGCACAGGCCGCCTTCACGGCGACGATCTCGTCGTACACCTGCTGGTAGCGACCGGACAGGAACGCACCCCGGTCGATCACCATGTCGATCTCGTCAGCGCCGGCCTCGACCGCGTCGGCCGTGTCGGCGAGCTTGATGTCGAGCGCGGCGCGGCCGCTGGGGAACGCGGTGGCGACGGCGGCGATGTGGACGCCGGAGCTGCCCAGCGTCTCCTTCACCGTCGCGACCATGTCGGGGTAGACGCAGACGGCCGCGACGGATGGGCAGTCGGGGTCAGCGGGGTCGGGTCGCATCGCCTTCGACGCGAGCGCACGCACCTTGCCGGGGGTGTCCGCACCCTCGAGCGTCGTCAGGTCAACCATCCGGATCGCGAGGTCGAGTGCGTACTCCTTGGCCGTGGTCTTGATCGAACGGGTGCCGAGACCGGCGGCGCGGGCGTCCGCACCGACCTGGTCGACACCCGGCAGGCCGTGGAGGAACCGCCTCAGCGACGCCTCTGACTTGGTCACATCGTCGAGCCCGGGGCCGAGGATGGTGGAAGTGGCGGTCACCGACCCAGCATAGGGTTGGCCGCGCCCGGCACCACAACCCAGCGATCAGCCCGGAGAGAGTCCCGTGACCGACCCCGACTCTGACACCGTCGTCGAACGGTTCGCCCCGACCAGCGGCCGCATCAGCGGGGTCGCAGGGCTGATCACCGCCGGCGTGGTGCTGATCCTGGCGCTGCTCGGCTGGGACACCGGTACGCCGCTCGGGGTCGCCATCGTGGCACTGCTCGGCGCGCTCATGGTCTGGGCGGCGATGCTGCGCCCGGCGCTGTGGACGACGGGCAATGATCTCGTGATGCGTGGGATGCTCGGCACCCACTGGGTCCCGCTCGCCGCGATCGACACGGTGATCGTCACTCAGGTGCTCGCCGTCAAGGTCGGCGACAGGCGCTTCGTCTCGCCGGTGATCGGCTACACGGTCCGGCAGACGGTGAAGTCGAAGGCCCGTGACGCGCGGTCGCCGAGCGGCTCCGCCCCCGCACCGACCCAGGAGCACCAGGCGTTCGTCGAGGCTCGGATCGCGTACGTCGCCCAAGACGCGCGCGACCGCCTCGGCATCCGCAAGGGCTCGCCGGAGCAGCAGGCCCTTGCCGCCGGCGTACGACACACCTGGGCGTGGCCGGAGCTCGTCGCCACCGCGTTGCTCGTGCTGGCGTTCGCGGTCTGGGTGATCCTCTAGTCAGCTCTGCCGGCTCAGATGGCTGCCGCTGCCTTGATCCCGTTGCGGAGCGCGTCGAGACGGCCGACGGCCGCGATGCGCGCGGCGTCTACGCCGTCGTCCGGGTCGACCGGGATGACGACCTCGAGGTAGCACTTGAGCTTGGGCTCGGTGCCGCTCGGGCGCACGATGACCCGGGCGCCGTCGGCGAGGTGGTAGCGCAGCCCGTCGGTCGGCGGCAGGTCGGCGCTGCCCAGGTTGAGGTCGTCGATGGCCTCGACGGCCAGGCCGCCGAGCTCGGTCGGGGGAGTGGCCCGCAGGCGCGCCATCGCGGCCGCGATCTCGTCGAGGTCGGTGACCCGCACGGAGAGCTGGTCGGTGGCGTGCAGGCCGTGGGCGAGGGCGATGTCGTCGAGGAGGTCGAACAGCCCACGACCCGCGGCCTTGGCGTCGGCAGCGAGCTCACAGAGCAGCAGCAGCGCCGAGACGCCGTCCTTGTCGCGCACGTTGTCGGGGTCGACGCAGTAGCCGAGCGCCTCCTCATAGCCGAAGGCCAGGCCCTCCACTCGGCTGATCCACTTGAAGCCGGTGAGCGTCTCGGCGTACGGCTGACCGGCTGCCGCTGCCAGCTTCGCGAGCAGGCTCGAGGAGACGATGCTGCACGCGTAGGTGCCCTGCTTGCCCTTCGCGAGCACGGCGTGGGCCAGCAGGGCGCCGACCTCGTCGCCCCGGAGCATCCGCCAACCGTGCGGGCCGGGTACGGCGGCTGCGCAGCGGTCGGCGTCCGGGTCGTTGGCGACCACGATGTCGGCGCCGTTGCGCTCGGCGAGCGCCATCGCCAGGTCCATCGCGCCCGGCTCCTCGGGGTTGGGGAAGGCGACGGTCGGGAAGTCCGGGTCGGGCTGCTCCTGCTGCTCCACGACCGACGGCGCGTCGAAGCCCGCCGCCTCCAGCACGCGCTCGACGGGCACGCCGCCGACACCGTGCAGCGGGGTGTAGACGATCTCCAGGTCGCGCGGGCCGTCGTCGACCAGGCCGGCGACGGTGTCGAGGTAGCTGTCGACGATCTCTTCCTGGAGCACCTTGCCCGGACGACCGCGAGGGACGTCGGCGACCGCTCCGACGGCGGCGATGCGGGCCGCGATCTCGGCGTCCGCAGGCGGCACGATCTGGCTGCCGTCGCCGAGGTAGACCTTGTAGCCGTTGTCGCGCGGCGGGTTGTGGCTGGCGGTCACCATGATGCCGGCGGCGCAGCCGAGCTCGCGGATCGCGAACGCCAGGATCGGCGTGGGCAGCGGTCGCGGCAGGACGTACGCCGTGAACCCGGCGCCCGTCATCACCTCGGCGGTGTCGCGCGCGAAGACGTCGGAGTTGTGGCGCGCGTCGTACCCGATCACGACCGACCCGCCCTTGTGGCCGGTGTCGAGCAGGTAGGCAGCGAGGCCCGCGGCGGCGCGGGTGACGACGACCCGGTTCATCCGGTTGGGTCCGGCGCCGAGCTCGCCACGCAGCCCCGCCGTACCGAACTCCAGGGTGCCGTCGAACCGGTCGGCCAGATCCCCCGCAGCCCCGCCGGCCTCGACCGCCGCGATCACGGCCTCGAGCTCGGCGCGGGTCTGGTCGTCGGGGTCGTCGGCGGCCCAGGCACGGGCGGCGGCGAGGAGGTCGCTCATGGAGGGCACGATACGAGGGTGATCCCCACCTTCGTCTTCCGGGACAGCTGGGAGGTCGCGGCCGCCCCGAGCGACGTGCACGACGTGCTGGTCGACCTCGAGCACTACCCCGACTGGTGGCCCCAGGTCGTCGCCGTCGCCTCGCTCGGGCCCGACGACGCGCGGGTGCTCTGCCGGTCTCGGCTGCCGTACACGCTCGATCTGGTGCTGCACGCCGTGAACCGGTCGCCCGGGGTGCTCGAGGTCGGTGTCTCCGGGGACCTATGCGGGTCTGTGCGCTTCGACCTGGTGCCGGCGCCGGGTGGGACGCGGCTCGACTTCGCGCAGGAGGTCAGGGTGCCGGGCTGGCTGGGGGCGGCGTCGTACGTCGCCGGTCCGCTGCTGCGCTGGAACCACGACCGGATGATGCGGGGCTGTGCTCGCGGACTGCGTGCGCGTCTCGACTCTGGTCACGTCGGATGACGCCGAGGAGGAGCAGCGCCTGGGCGACGACGTAGGTCGCCATCACGCTGACGTCGTGCGCCGGCAGGTCGAGGTCGGAGAACGCGTCGACCGCGATCAGCCCGTCGGACACCAGGAAGAACGCGCCGCCCACCCAGGCCAGCCGGTCGACGCCGGTCGCGAGCACGGCCATCGTGCCGAGGCACAGCCCGTAGACGAGCACCGCCGGCGCGAGCACTCCCGCCCCCGGCAGGCAGACCGCGATGAGGGTGACCACTACGACGCCGTACGCCGCGAGCCAGCCCCGGCTCCGCCGCACGATGCTGTCGGCGGCGTACGGGCGGAAGGCCACGATGCAGCAGACCTGCGCCACCAGGAAGAAGCCCACCATCGCGAGGAACGCGGGGTCGCCGTCGAGGAACCGCGGCGCCGTGTCGCCCAGCCACGATCCCGCCAGGGCCCCGAGCGTCAGCACGACCAGGCGGCTGCGGGGGCTGGCTGTCTGGGCCAGCAGCGCCAGCGCCAGGACGGGCATCAGCAGCACCTGCGTGAGCCCGGCCAGCCAGCTCGGCCCGGTCGCCTGCGCGACCACCTGGACGATCCCGACCACGACGTACGCCACCAAGATCGCTCGGGCTCTCGGCTTCAGCACGGCGTCACCGTAGTGCGAAGTCGTCCCCGAACCACCGGGGTCGGCGCCGCGCGCCTTCATCGATCCTCGGCGTTACGCAATGAACTCGACGGGTGCCGGGTCTCAGGAGTCGATCGAGCTCAGGTCGCCGTACCGGTCGCCGACGACGGCACCCCGCGGGACGGCGGCGTCCAGGGCGGCGAGATCGTCGTACGTGAGCGAGACGTCGACGGCGCCGACGTTCTCCTCGAGGTACGTGACCCGCTTGGTGCCGGGGATCGGCGCGACGCCGAGCTCGTCGTCGCCCTGGGCGAGGACCCAGGCGAGCGCGAGCTGTCCCGGCGTGCAGCCCTTCTCCTCCGCGATCGCACGCACCCGGTCGACGAGCTGCAGGTTTGCGCGTAGGCCCTCGCCGTTGAGGCGGGGGAAGTACGCCGAGCGCCGCGAGTCGCCCTCCTCCAGCGCCGACTCCGTCGTGATGGCGCCGGTCAGGATGCCGCGGCCGAGCGGGGAGTAGGGGACCAGGCCGATCCCGAGCTCGCGCAGTGCCGGCAGGATCTCGTCCTCGAGGTCGCGGGTGAAGAGCGAGTACTCCGTCTGGAGCGCCGTGATCGGGTGCGTGGCATGGGCGCGGCGGATCGTGGTGGCCGATGCCTCGGAGAGGCCGAGGTGGCGCACCTTGCCGGCAGTCACCAGCTCGGCCATCGCGCCGACGGTCTCCTCGATCGGGACGGTCTTGTCGACACGGTGCTGGTAGTAGAGGTCGATGTGGTCGACGCCGAGGCGCTGCAGCGAGGCGTCGCACGCGGAGCGGACGTACTCCGGGCTGCCGTTGATGCCGACCCGGGTGCCGTCAGGGAGCCGCTCGTTGCCGAACTTGGTCGCCAGCTGGACCTCGTCGCGGCGCCCAGCGATCGCCCTGCCCACGAGCTGCTCGTTGGTGAAGGGGCCGTACATGTCGGCGGTGTCGAGGAAGGTCACGCCGAGGTCGAGCGCTCGGTGGATGGTGGCGAGGCCGGACGCCTCGTCGGGGCTGCCGTAGTACTCGGACATGCCCATGCAGCCGAGCCCGAGCTCGGAGACGTCGAGGGGCGAGGTGGTGCCGAGCGTGCGCGTCTGGATGGTCATGTCTCCACTCAAGCGCTTGGAGTGCGCTCCAGGTCAAGCGCGTCGAGCGTCGAGGTGTAGATGCCGATCTTGCGGTCGATCGCACCCAGGTGCTCCTGCACCTCCGCGAGCTGGGCGAGCACGTGCGTGCGGTGCGCCCGGAGCAGGTCGAGCCGGACCGTCTCGTTGCCCTCGCCGGCGCGCACGAGCTCGGCGTAACGGCGTACGTCGCGGATCGGCATGCCGGTGCCTCGCAGGCAGTTGAGCAGGTCGATCCACCGCAGGTCCGCGTCGGTGTAGCGGCGGTGACCGGTCGCCGAGCGGCCGACCGGGCGCAGCATCAGCCCGTCGCGCTCGTAGTAGCGCAGGGTGTCCGGCGTCAGGCCGGTGAGGTCAGCGGCTTCGGCGATCGAGTAGGTCACGCCTCAGTCTCACCCCTGGAGTGCACTCCAGGTCAACCGTCAGCGGGCGTACGCCTCGAGGTTCTGGCCGAGCTCGACGAAGAGCGCCTGGTTGAGTTGGAACGCGGTCTTGACCTCGGTGACCACCCGCTCCTGCTCCTCGGCGCTCAGGCCGAGGGCGTCGAGGCGGGCGCGGTAACCGTCCTTGTAGATCTTCGGCTTCGGGATCTCCGGGAAGTCGTAGAACGCGATGCCGGCGCCGTCGAGCTCGAAGGTGCGGTCGAGGATGCGGCCGATCGCCTGGCCGCCGGAGAGGTCGCCGAGGTAGCGGGTGTAGTGGTGCGCGACCATCAGGGTCGGCCACTCGGCCGCGGCGGCGAGCAGCCGCTGGCGGTAGGCCTCCGCGGCAGGGGAGTCGACCGTGCGGTCACCGTCCGCGACCCAGTGGTCGAGGTCGGCGTCGATCGCGGCCAGGCGCTCGAGTGCCGTGTCGGCGACCGCAGCCACGGCGGCGTCGTCACGGTGGGCGGCGACGATCTCCTCCATCGTCGCGTAGACGACGCGCAGGCGCAGGAGGTAGTCGGCGTACCCGCGCTCGTTGACCTTGCCGCCGAGGAGCTCGGACATGAACGACGAGTCCTCCGCCGCCTGGTGCTCGGCCATCGAGCCCTCACGCATGGCCACCGACAGTGCGAGGTCGGTGGTCTGATCGAGGATCGTCATGGGCATGCCTTTCGAGGCGCGGGAAGACGCGGAATTCTTTCAGACACATTGTCTACAAGATGTCGACAATCTGTCAAGACATTGCATCAGGTTAGGCTTACCTAACTCAGAATACTAGGCGTCTGTCCTCGGTATGGCGAGTGCCCGGAGGATGAACCGCTCCACCTGGTCAGGAGCAACGTCGCGGGGAGCGAGGCAGGCGTGGACGAGCGACATCGTCGCCGCCAGGTCCGGTACGTCGAACACGCTCGCGCGGGCGCCCGCCTCGAGGAGCTCGCGCAGGACGTCCTCCACAGCCACGACGTGCTCGCGGATCTCCTGGGCGGCCTGGCGAGACAGCACGCCGACCAGCTGCATGCCGAGGCCCATGTGGAACTGCTCGCCGGCTCGCAGCTGGTGCCGGATGTAGACCGCCATCCGGTCGACCGGATCGGTGACCCGGTCGAGCTCGGCGCGCAGGTCGTTGAGGTATCGCTCGGTCTCGTCGGAGGCGAATGCGACCACGACCGCTTCCTTGTCGGGGAAGTGGTGGTAGATCGCGGTACGGCCGATGTCGGCCCGGGCAGCGATCTGGGCCATCGTGACGGCGTCGAAGCTACGCTCGGCGAGCAGTGTCGCGAATGCCTCGAAGATCCGCCGACGCACCTGGTCGCGGTGCTCGGCCACGGTCTGGGCGCTGATCTTGGGCACGCTCGGCACTGTAGAGGACGCCGAACGTGCGTGACGCCCCTCCCGGTGGGGGAGGGGCGTCACGTCGTACGGCGGTGAGGCTGGAAAGCTCAGCTCACCTTGAGGGACGCCGTCTTCGACGAGCCCTTGACGTTGCCGTCGCCGCCGAACGTCACCGCGAGCTGATACTTGCCCTTGGCGAGCTTGGGCAGCTTCACGTTGACGATGCCCTTCTTGAGCTTCGCTGCCTTGATCTGCGCGACGACCTTGCCGTTGCCGTTGCGCACCACGACCTTGACGGAACCGTCAGCAGCCCCGGCGTTGCGCGCCTTGACCGTGACCTTCGCCGTGCCGGCCTTCTTCGCCGTCGGCTTCTTGGTCACCTTGACCGTCGTCGTGCTGGTCGTCTTCGCGACGGACGTGGTGACAGTGCCCGTCGCAGGTCCGGCGTTCGCGTTGCCGGCGTACGTCGCGGTCAGCGTGTGCTTGCCCGCGTCCAGCTTGCCGAGCGTGAACGTCGCCTTGCCGTCGACCAGGTCGGCGGATCCGACGAGCTTGCCCGCGCGCTCCAGGGTCACCGCTCCGGAAACGCCCGTGCCGCTGACCGTGACGGTCGCGGTCGAGGCCTGACCGTAGCTGCGGTTGGGCGACTCGACCGTGAGCGCCGTCGCCTTCTTGGCGATCGTCAGCGTTGCCGTGGCTCCGCCCGCGTTGGTGTTGTCGTTGCCGGCGAACGCGACCCGCAGGTTGTGCTGACCCGCCGCGAGACCGGTCCCGAGGTCGAACTTCGCCGTACCGCCGACGACGTCCTTGGTGCCGAGCACGGTCGTGCCCTCGTAGAGGGTCGCCGAGCCGCTCGTACCGCCGCTGCTGGCGACGGTGGCGGTCGCAGTGGCGGCCTCGCCGTACGTCGTGGTCGGCGCGGTGAGCGCGACGGTCGGGGTGGCCTTGGCGAAGGTGATCGGCGTGTAGGTCTCGTACGCCGCGACGGTGGGGCCGCCGCCGGCGTAGGTGTAGATGCCGAAGTTGCCTGTCTTGTCGGCCAGCCAGGACTGGTCGACCTGGATGGTGGTGTTGAAGGTTCCGTCGGTGCCGAGGATGGTGTACGACGCGCTCGACGGGCTCTGGGCGGGGCTTGAGGCGTCGAACGATGCCTGGGGCACCGCCCACTTCACGGCGACGCCGTTGCCGTTGGCTCCGGCGGGGTTGTTGCGGTTGCCGGACGGGGCTCCCGCGGAGGGGCGCCAGGTGTCGGCGTAGCGGCCGAACGCGATGTAGACGCCGGACGGCACGCCGCTGAAGGGCGGTCGGGTGCCGATCGCCGCGTCGGGGTTGAAGCCGGAACCGGTGACGGTGACCGCCTGCTGGCCGTTGGGCAGCAGGGCGGTCTTGGAGACCTCCACAGTCGGGGTCGCGGAGGCACCGAGGTCGACGTCAACAGGCAGTGCGGGCTTGCTGTCCTGCATACCCGAGCAGCCGGTGGAGTAGAAGTGAGGACGCACCGAGTCAGGGATCACCGAGATGAACGACTGGGGCCACGAGCCCCACCAACCGGTGGCGCCACCCGCGGTCGTGCAGGAACGATCCTGTACGGCGCCTCCGGGGACGGTGACTTCCACGCCCTGGTAGTCCGGAGTGGCCCGGAACGAGTCAGCTCCGGTGGAGGCGACGTCGCCGTCGCTGAACGTCATCAAGGTGACCCGACCGAGGTTCTGCGCCTCGGTCGGGTTGCCCTCCATGTCGACGCCCGCGCCGAGGGCGAAGTTCATGGTCAGCGAGCCGGCGCCGGAGGCGTTCAGAGTGAGCTTGGGGTCGGAGTAGATCTCGTCAGGTGCGCCGTACAAGGCCGGGTACGCGTTGACGGTGTAGGAGCCGGTCCACGAGAGGTCGACCTTGTCGGTGTCGGGGTCGGCGGTACCTGTGCCGGCCGTGAACTTGACCGCGTTCGGGGTCTTGTTGGCCGGGGTGGTCACCGGCATGGAGGTCGTAGGGACGGGGTCGACGACGTACTCGTTCTGCGTACCGCCAGAGACGGAGCCGACGAGTTGACTGGCGTTGCCCGTCAGGTTCTTGTAGGTCCAGGGACCGAAGATGCCCTTCTGGGCGTAGCCGTTGAGCCCCCAGGTGAACGTCGCGTTGCTGACGAACGAGTCAGCGGCTTCCGCGGGGGCGGCTGTCGTGGCTCCGACGGCTGCCAGTCCGGCTACCGCAAGCGAAGTGGCGGTGAACCTGGCGAATCCCCGCCTGGCGCGCCCAGCTTTACTGCTGGTCATGATCTTCCTTTCAGACTGCTGATGGTGGTGACTGCGGCTGCCCCGAGCAACAGCAGCGATCCGGCCCACCACTCCCATGGGTGGTCGGAGTTGGACGCCTCGGACGCCACGGGGGACGTCAGGGCGGTGACCACCGGCACAGCGGGGAGCCGGGGGTCGAAGGTCTGGACTGCGCCGGCCGCGACCGCGGCAGGCACGGTGGGCACGGCGGGCTGGGCCGGCACGGCCGGTCCGGCCGGCTGGCTCGGTGGGTTCGGCGCGGTCGAACCGGTCGGTTCGGGGGGAGCCGCAGTGGCCGACTTCGTCGGGCGCGGCGGCTTGGGTGCGACCGAGACGCTCGGTGTCGCCGTGGGTTTGCTGGACGGCGTGGGGGTGGGCTGGGCGACCGGGGCCCCCGCCGAATAGCTCAGGGTGAGGGGCAGGGCGACTTTGTGGGCGTCCGCGCTACCGCCGGATGAGTACCAGTACGCCGCCGACCCCAAGGTGCCCATCTGGGTGAGGAACGACGCCGGGAAGGCGCCCCACGACGAGCCGGTGCGCACCTGGGACACGGCGTCCGCAGGGGCGTCGTACCTGACACCGAGGTAGGCAGGGGCGGCGGAGAAGCCGCCCTCGCTCGGCAGTTGGAGGCTGGCCCTGGGAAGGTCGGCGAGCACGACCTGCTGGGCGGGGACCTTCTGCCACTTGCTGGCGTCGTTCATGTCCGCGGAATAGCCGCCGAGGTTGGCCACGAGCTGGGCGCTCGTGGCCGTCACCTGCAGCTGCGGATCGCTGACCGTGAAGAACGTCATGCCGGAGTAGTAGAGGACCGTGAAGGTGCCGCTCCACTGGATCGTGGCGGTCCCGGCGGCGGGGTCCACCGTGCCCGTCCCGCCGTCGATGACGATCTGGTGCTCGGAGAAGGTGCTGCCGCTGGTGGTCAGGCGGGTGCCGGCGACATCGGTCGACGTGCCGGCGAACGTGGCGAGTGCATAGCTGCCGTCGGGCTGCCGCTTCTCGATGCGGACCTTGCCGGATTGAGCGCTCCAGCCGGCCGGTCGGCCGTTGCTCCAGGTGGCGCCGGTCCCGGTCCTCGGCAGAGTCTTGCCGCCCTCGCCCGGGTCGCCCACCTCTCCCGCGGAGAAGAAGTTGAAGGTGCCGGGCGCGAACGCGGCGTTGTTGCTCTCGTTGTTGATGCCCCAACGCAGCTGGGCGTCATCGACGGTGAAGGCGGCGCCGTCGGCCGACGGAGCGGCGGCGGTGCTCGACCCGACGGCGCCCGAGAGCAGCAGGGCGGCCGAGGGCAGAGCGAGGGCGAGCGCCAGCGCGGCGCCGGCGGTGCGGACCTGGTGTCGGATGCTCATGGTGCGACTCCCGCCGCCGGCACGGTGGTCTGCGGCTTGCGCGGCGCCCGGCGCCGCCGGAGCAGGCGGAGGATCACGGCCACCAGCGCGCCCGCGAACACGAGCGCTGCGAACGCGAGGAAGGCCTGGGGTGCGCCCCAGCCCCCGTCGGTCGTGGTGTCCGACGCCGGCGTGGCAGTCGACGTCTCTGCCGACCGCACCGGGAAGAGCTCGGTCACGGCTGTGCCGGACGCTGCGCCGGTCAGGCGCAGCTCGTGCGTGCCCGCCGCCAGGTCCACCGGCAGCTGGATCAGTCCGGCGACCTCGCCGGAGACACCGGCCACCATCGGCCCGATCGCCACGATCCCGTCGTCGAGGATCGCCAGGACCTGCTCCCCGGGAGTGAGGCCCGAGCTGGTGAACGCGAGCGCGTGCCCCGGAGTTGCGGTGTCACGGTCGACGGTGAGAGTGGGCTTGCCGGCCCGCTTCGTGGGGACCACAGGGGAGGACGGTGGCGCGCTGCCGTCCGTCGCGCCGGGCCCGGGGGCCGCGCCGCCTGTCGTGGAGCCGCCTGTTGTCGAGTCGTTGTCGGCGTTCGGGCTCGGATCCGGCGTCGAGCTCGGCGGGGCGGAGTCGCCGTACACGTTGCCGAACCGGACCGGGGTGAAGGTCTCGTTGGCGCCGTTGATGACGCCGTGGGCTCCGATGGTGATGACCCCGCAGGTGACCTTCCGGCAGTCGACCTCGTGGGCAGTGCCGTCACGGTCGACGCTGGTGAAGACCGGGCCGGGGATGGTCAGGTCCACCGAGAAGCCGCCGCTCGCCGACAGCACGGCGTTGGCGTCCGCGGCCGTCGAGCTCCCGGGGAACGCGACGAACTTGAGGTAGCCCTTGTTGGCATCGGCGTTCTCGGCGTCGGGTATGTAGCGGTAGTCGTCGCCGGTGTGGCCACCCTTCGACGGCTTCCACGAGCCGCTGTTGGCGTCCTTGACCCAGCCGAACATGACGTAGACGCCGCCGAAGCCACCGCGGACGACCTGGAAGCCCGTGCCGCTGAGGGTGAGCTTGGTCTGGTACGTCGAGTCTGCCTGGTTGCCGCCGCGGTCGTTGCGCACCGTGATGCGGGCGGCCGCCTCGGCGGGGGTCGCGACCAGGGCGACGGTGGCGCCGACGAGTGCCGTCGCGACGGCGGCGGTCAGCACCCGCCGGAGTTGTCTGCGGTGGGTCGGTCTCATGCGTCCTCCTTGCGCTTCGCGGCCGCCTGCCGGTCGGCGAGCACGAGCAGGTCGCCGGTGACGGGGTGTTCGATCACGTCGATCGGGTAGTCGTAGACGCTGCTCAGCAGCGGGGCGGTGAGTACTTCGGCCGGCGGCCCGTCACTTGCGACCCGCCCGTAGGAGAGCAGCACCACCCGGTCGGACCAGGCGGCAGCGAGGCTCAGGTCGTGCAGGACGACGACGACTGCGGAGCCGTTGTCGGCTTCGCGCCGGGCCCGCTGCAGGACCGCTTCCTGGTGGCCGATGTCGAGCGCGGCTGTCGGCTCGTCGAGCATCAGGATGCCGGTGCGCTGGGCGAGGATCCGTGCGAACGACGTACGCCCCTTCTCGCCGCCCGACAGCAGCCCGAAAGCCCGGTCGGCCAGGGCGGTCGTGTCCGTGGCGTCCATGGACTCGGCGACGATCTCGTCGTCGCGATCCTCCTCCGCCAGCCCTCTCCAGGGGGCGCGGCCCATCCGGACGACCTCCTGCGCGGGGAAGGGGAACGAGATGTGGTGCTCCTGGGTGAGGACGGCCCGATGCCGGGCGAGCTCGCGCAGCCGCCACTCCTCGAGCGGTCGTCCGAGCACCTCGACCTTGCCTGCGTCGGGGCTCAGATCGCCTGCCAGTACGGCGAGCAGCGTGGACTTGCCGGCGCCGTTGGGGCCGGCAAGAGCGACGACCTCGCCGTGGTGGAGGTCCAGGTCGACGCCGTCCAGGACGGCGACCGGACCGAAGCTGAGCGCGACTCCGCGCGCTACCAACGCGGCGCTCATGCCCAGCCTCCGGCAGTACGTCGGGTTCGGCGGAGCAGCCAGAAGAAGAAGGGGCCGCCGACGAGCGAGGTCAGCAGGCCGAGCGGCAGGTCGGCGTACGCAACCAGGGTGCGTGCCGCCGTGTCGGCGATGACCAGAGCGAGCGCGCCCGCCAGTGCGGAGGCGGGGATCAGGATGCGGTGGCCGGGTCCGGTCACCATCCGGATCAGGTGGGGGATGACGAGCCCCACGAACGCGACGATGCCGCAGAAGCTGACGGCGGCCGCGGTGAGCAGGGCGACGACGACGATGAGCAGGATGCGGAGTCGCTCGACGTTGACGCCGAGGTGGCGGGCCGAGCGTTCACCGAGCGCCAGCAGGTCCAGGCTGCGCGCGCTCAGGCAGGCGACGAAGATGCCGACCGCGGCCATGGGAGCGACGACCGCGACGTACTGCCAGCGGCTGCCGTTGAGGCTGCCGAGCTGCCAGAAGACGATCTGCTCTCGGGCCTGGGTGTCGCCGAGGAACATCAGCAGAGCGAGCAGGGCACTTGCAACCGCGTTGACCGCGATGCCGGTCAGCACCAGGGTCACGACCTCGGTGCGACCGTCAGCGCGAGAGAGCAGGTAGACCGCGAGGGTCGTGACCAGACCTCCGACGAACGCGCAGACCGCCGTGGTCCAGTCGCCCGCGAAGGTGAGGCTGAAGACGATCGCGCACGCGGCCGCGACTGCCGCGCCGGCGGAGACGCCGACGACGCTGGGCTCTGCCAGCGGGTTCCCGAAGATGCCCTGCATGAGCGCGCCTGCGACCGCCAGGGCAGCGCCGACGACGATCGCCATCGCCACCCGGGGAAAGCGCACCGACCAGAGCGTGGCGTCGCCGCGAGGGTGGGTCGGCATCGGGCCGATGTCGAGGCCGAAGTGGTGGAAGAAGCTACCGACCACTTCCGCGAACGGGATAGGCAGCTGGCCGGATCCGGCAGCGGCGAGGGAGCTGACGAACAGCGCGATCGTCAGGCCGAGGAAGAGAATGGACGATCGCGTGATGCGCCGATGACCGGAACTGGCCTGCTGTGGAGTCCGGCGCTGGGACGGCCCGGCCGGCTGCGTGGTCGGCCGGGCGGAAACGGTCACATCGCGTCCGGGGCGTAGAGGGCGACAGCAAGAGCGTTGAGCACGTCGGAGGTCCGCGGGCCGAAGCTCAGCACCTGGTCGTCGTCCATGGCGATGATGCGCTCGTTCTCACCGGCTGGCGTCTGGGCCAGCGCGGGGAAGCGCTCGAGGAGGCCGTCGACGCCGTCGATCGACTCGAGGCCGTGGCGCATCATCAGGACGACGTCGGGCTGAGCGGCGATCAGACCTTCGTCGCTGATCGGCCGCATCCCCTTCCAGTCGATCTCCTTGCTGACGTCGTAGCCGCCTGCGGCTTCGATCAGGGAGTCCGCCCCCGAGCCCTCGCCGAACATGTAGTAGACGCCGGCCTGGCCGCGGACGTAGAGGAAGATGGTGCGCAGCTTGCCGGTGACGTCCTGCGGGGCGACCTCGACGATCTCTTTCTCCGTCGCCTCGGCGGCAGAGGCGATCCGCTGGCCCAGCGCCTTGCCCTCGGCCGGGAGACCCAGGGCATCGGCGATCTGCTGGGTCAGCGATTTGAGATTGTCCAGCCCGCGGTGGGAGTCGGTGACGACGACCGGGATGCCGGCATCGCGGAGCTGCAGGACGACGTCCCAGGGGCCGAGCGAGGTATCGGTCAGGACCACGGTCGGATCGAGCTCGAGGATCGCCTCGGCGTTCAGCTCGTGGCCGTTGTGCGTGACGAGCGGGCGGTCGGCGATCTCGGGGAAGGACGAGGAGACGTCTCGGCCGACGATGTTGTCGCCCAGCCCGAGCTCGAAGACGGTGTGCGAGAGCGTGCCGTAGACGTCCAGGGCGAGGATGCGGCTGGTGTCGGTCACCTTGACCTCGGTGCCCTGCGCATCAGTCACCGTGACGGGCAGGTCGGGCTGCGGGTCGTCGGTGACCGGGTCGATCTCGGGGTCGGGAAGGTTGACGTCCACGACGCCCTGCCAGGAGCGAGGGTCGTCCAGGGGCGTGACCTCGGACAGGCGCGGGACTGCGCTGGTGCTGGCTTCGTCCGACGCGGAAGGGCCGGATGAGAGCACGGGACCGCATGCGGTGAGTACGACGGTGGCGAGGCTGAGTCCGAGGCTGCCCGCCAGGAGGCGGCGAGAAGGACGACGCATGCTGCTGTAGCTCCTGACCTGGCGTCGACCATCGGCGCCTCGAGGAGTCTAGCCCACTATTTAGGCTTGCCTAACCTTCCTTCTCCAGTGAGACGGCGGTGTGACCGGGGTCATGCGTCGATCGGACGGTCCAGGTGCTCAGCCTCGACGTCGTAGCGCTCGATGTAGTCGCGGAACCGGTCGCGTACGGCGGCCTCGGTGAGCCCGAACTCGGTGACGTCGTAGCGGTGTCCGCCGAACTCGCCGCGGGGGTGGGCGGTGCGATGCGCGTCCATCGCGTCGAACGCGCCGTCGCCGGCCTCGAGCCCGAGCGAGCCGTAGATGCCGCGGACGGTGCCGACCGGGTCGCGGGCGAGGTCCGCGTAGCGGACATCGAGGACCTGGTGCTCGGGGCGGCGGGCCCGGAAGTCCTCGATCCGGCGGATCGACTCCTCGAGCGTGTCGCTCCAGTGCTGGGCGATGTAGGGCCGGTGGTCGGCGTCGGAGAACGTGCTCGACATGACGTTGATCAGGCTGCACACCGAGCCGGTCAACGTCGCCGGGTCGCGGTGCATGAGCACCAGGCGGGCGTCGGGGTAGGTGTCGACCAGCGCGTCGAGGGCCAGTGCGTGGTGCGGGCTCTTGAGCGTCCAGCGGCCGCGGACGCCGGCGCTCTGCAGGGTCTGCAGCACGAGGCGGTGGTAGTCGTAGGCGCCGCGGTTGTCGCCGGCCCGCCACCATGCGCCGTACGACGGGACGTTGGCGATCGCCTCCCAGGAGATGCTCTGGAACGCCTGGCCCATGACGGCGATGCACTCAGTCGGGTCCGAGGCGGCCTCGTGGTGGATCGCGCTGATCGCGGGGTTGAGCATCTCGAGCATGTCGACGCCACCCTGGGCGGCGTCGACCCGGGGGCCGGTCTTGCGCTCGCCCGGCAATGGCGGCGGCACGGAGTCCTGCGACTCCCAGCCGAGCAGCGCTCGGTTGGAGGGGTCGACGTCGAGCAGGTTGGACAGGAACGTCGTACCGGCACGGAACATCCCGATCACGACGACCGGCGCCTCGATGCGTTCCCCGGTCACCTCCGGGTGCTGCTTGGCCCAGTCGACGACCTTGAGCCTGTTGACCAGGGCAGCGACCAGGGACGGGGGGAGTGCCACGTTGCCGAGGTCGTTGAGCTGCGCCTCGTGGACCAGGGCGTCGCCGTACCGTTCCAGCCCCTCGCGGTAGCTCGGGTCACCGAAGTCGTCGAGGCCGGTCTGCTCGGTGGCCTGGGCCTGGAGGTCGTCGGGGTTCATGGCCGCGCTCATGTCCGGGCTCCGATCACAGCGACGGTGCGGCCCGACGTACGGCGGGCGGCGTGGTCCTCGAGGGCAGCCGCCACGTCGTCGAGGCCGATCCGGCGCCCGATCACCGGCCGGATGCTGCCCGCCGCGACCAGCTCGAGGAGGGCGGCGTGCACCCGCTGGCCGGTCTCGGGCGGGAACGGATTGATGCCGAAGCGGCGGAAGTCGCGTGGTACCTCGAGGTAGGCGAGCAGGACGCCGAGGACCGACAGGTTCGCCATCGACAGCTTGCGCAGGGGGCGACCGGTGAGGCCGGACTCCGGGTCGTCGTTGAAGCCGACGGCGAGGTAGCGGCCACCGAGCGCGCCGCAGGTCCACATCGTCTCGGTCTGCTCGCCGCCGATCGGGTCGAAGATCACCTCGGCGCCGCGTTCGGCGGTGGCGTCCATGATCGCGTCGAAGACGTCCTCGGAGGTGTGGTCGATCGCGACCTCGGCGCCGAGGTCGCGGCACAGCTGGGCCTTCTCCTCGCCGCCGGCGATCGCGAGCACCCTGGCCCCGGCGGCGACGGCGAGCTGGATCGCCGCCGTACCGACCGCGCTGGCCCCGCCGCGGACGACCACGGTCTCGCCGGGTTGGAGCGCGGCACGCTCGTGGAGCGCGAGGTAGCCGATGTGGAAGGGGAGGGTGAACGCCGCGGCCTCGGCGTCGTCGAGCTCGGGAGGCGCCTCGAAGACGTTGCCGGCGAGGGCGCGCTCGGCGAGACCTCCGAGCGACTGCGGCGCGATCCCGACGACCCTGCGGCCGATCCAGTCCTCGGCGCCGTCCCCGGCCGCCTCGACGACTCCGGCGAGGTCCATGCCGAGGGTGAACGGCGGCTGCGCCATCACGGCAGCGACGCCACCTCGGCAGCGGGCGATGTCGCCGAAGTTGAGCGAGGCGGCCGATACCGATACCAGGACCTGTCCGCGGCCTGGTGCCGGGACCTCGACGTCGTCCTGGATCTCGATGGCTGAGCTCGGCTCGCCGTGGCGGACGACGCGGACTGCCCTCATGTGACCTCCATCACTCGGTGATGTCGGACCGTACTAAGAGGGGGTATTACTCGTCAACGGGTGGGGCGGTCGCCATGCCCGCCGCCATCGTCACCAGGTTGCGCACGAACCGCTCGGTCGGGAGCTGCGCACGGCCTGGCTCGGTCCGCTCGCTGGCACGGGCGCGGTCGGCGACCGAGCGCAGGATGAAGCCGGTGATCAGGGCGAGCCGCTCGTTGTGCAGGGCGTCGTCGAGGGGTGGCATCCGCTGCTCGAGGAGCTCGTAGACGGCGTACCCGCCGGTGGCGGCGAGCTCCGCGGCGACGGCCTCGTCGAGGCGGTCGAACTCCTCGACGAGCTGGCCGACGATCACGAGGTACTGGCGACCCGACGGCCCGGTCTCCGCGAGCTCGACCGCCGGACGCACGATCGCCTCGAGCACCGAGCCGAGGTCGTCGGCGGGCGTCGTACGGGCGGCGGCGAGGAGCTCGCCCTCGCGGGCGGCGAGGAACGGGACGTGCTGGTGGAGCACGGCGACGAGCAGGCTCTCGCGCGAGCCGAAGTGGTAGTGGACCGCGCCGCGGTTGCGCTGGCCGGCCCGTCGGGTGATCTCGACGAGGGACGCGGCGAAGACGCCGTCCTCGGCGAAGACGGATGTCGCGGCCTCGATGAGGCGGTGGCGGGTGTCGTCGGCGGCCGCCATCTCAGATCCGCGGGACGATCCGCACGAGCAGGTCGCCCATGCGCGAGGCGGCCGCCCGGCCGGCCTCGAGGACCTCCGCGTGGTTGAGCGGCTGGTCGCTGATGCCGGCGGCCAGGTTGGTGACCAGGCTGATCCCAAGGACCTCCATGCCGGCCTCGCGGGCGGCGATCGCCTCGAGGGTGGTGCTCATGCCGACCAGGTGGCCGCCGAGCATGCCGGCCATCCGGACCTCGGCGGGAGTCTCGTAGTGCGGCCCGGGGAACTGCACGTAGACGCCCTCGTCGAGGCTCGGGTCGACCTCGCGGCACATCGCCCGCAGCCGCGAGCTGTAGAGGTCGGTGAGGTCGACGAACGTGGCGCCCACGATCGGGCTCTTGCCCGTGAGGTTGACGTGGTCGGAGATGAGGACCGGCGTACCCGGCGTCCACGACTCCTTGAGGCCGCCGCAGCCGTTGGTGAGCACGATGGCGCGGCAGCCCGCGCGGGCCGCCGTACGAACTCCGTGGACGACGGCCTCGACGCCCTTGCCCTCGTAGTAGTGGGTGCGGCTCAGGAAGACCAGGAGCTGCTTGTCACCGGCGCGGACCGAGCGGATCTTGCCGGAGTGGCCGGCGACCGCCGACGCGGAGAATCCCGGCAGGTCGGTGGTGTCGATCTCGGCGGTCGCCTCGCCGAGGGCGTCGACCGCGGGCAGCCATCCGGAGCCGAGCACCAGGGCGACGTCGTGGCGCTCGACGCCGGTCAGCTCCGCGAGCCGCTCCGCGGCGTGGGCGGCAAGCTCGTACGGGGAATTTTGGACGGCAGCGTGACTCACCCGCACGACTCTAGTCGGGCAGGATGGGCCGATGGTCGACCAGTTCGGCATCAGCTGCGCCGACCTCCCTGCGTCGGCGGCGTTCTACGACAAGGGTCCTCGGCGTGCTCGGCTTCAGCCGTGTGCTCGACTTCGAGGTCACCCTCGACTACGGCCCTCCCGGCAAGCCGGACTTCTGGATCGGCATCCAGCCCGAGGGTGAGGGTCCGTCGTCCGGACCCAACCGCGAGGTCCACATCGCGTTCGCCGCATCGCCCGCGGACGCGGTCCGGGCCTTCCGCGACGCTGCCGTGTCGCTGGGTCCGCGACCCCGACGGCAACAACGTCGAGGCTGTGTGTCACACGGTGGCGCCGGAGTAGCCAGGGATACCCGGTTCACCGGGTATCCCTGAGGTTCTGGGGTGGTGCAGAGGCCGAGAACCTGATGATCAGACCGAAGACATCGGCCGACCTTGTTATCCACAGACGCGGAAGTGGTCGGCCTGGGAGCACCGCAAGCGGGGCAAGCCTCGAGCGTGACGAAGCCACGGGCCCGCCCGGCCGACGATCCCCGCAACACTCCGGTCTGGCTCCGCAAGGAGCTCTTGAGCCAGGGGTACGACGACTACGCCATCCGACAACTTCTGCGCGACGGCGTCATCGTCCGGCTCCGGCGTGGAGCGTTCGTGTCCAAGGGTCCTCACGATCAACTCGATGTGGTCGGTCAGCACGGCCTGCTGGCTCGGGCCGTCATCAAGCAGGCGAAGACTGAGGTGGTGCTCTCGCACGTCTCCGGGCTCGGCGAGTACGACGTACCTGTGTGGGGAATCGACCTCACCGACGTCCATGTGACGCGCGTCGACGGGAAGGTCGGGCGACACGAAGCAGGTGTCCATCAGCACTGCGGCCGGATCCAGGAGGGGGACGTCGTCACCCGCAACGGCGTGAGGGTCATGAGCGCTACCCGACTGGCGCTGGAGGTGACGACGGTCGTCGACATCGAGCGCGCATTGTGCGTGGTCAACTTCCTGCTGAACGCGGGTCACACCACACCGGAGCAGCTTCGTGCCAGGTATCGCACCATGGAGTGCTGGCCGAACACGCTCCCTACTGACATCGTCCTTCGCCTGGCCGACCCGCGGATCGAGTCGGTGGCGGAGACCAGGAGCTACCACCTGTTCTGGCGCTGCGGGCTTCCGGCGCCGGAGTTGCAGTACGAGGTGCGCGACGTCGACGGCGAGCTGCTCGGCCGCCTGGACTTCGCCTGGCCAGCGCTAGGCGTGTGGATCGAGTTCGACGGCAACGTGAAGTACGAGAAGCCGCTGAAGCCCGGGCAGTCTGCGTCCGAAGTCGTCGTGGCGGAGAAGCGCCGAGAGGACCGGATTCGGCGGCGTACGGGCTGGCGATGCATCCGGCTCACCTGGGCCGATCTCGAACACCCCGAGCGGACTGGCGCGATGCTCCGAAGAGAGCTCCTTGGCCAGATTTGACGGCGGGGCGGGTCACCTTCTCGGGCTCTTCGGCAGGTTCTGGGTGTTTGCAGTGCCCGAGAACCTGAGGGATACCCGGTGAACCGGGTATCCCCGGGATGGGGCCCTACTCCCCGATCGAGCGGCAAGGCCGCCGGCGGAGGGCGGCGACGTAGTCGGCGGGGGCGTCGGCGGCCTCGGCGGCGTCGGCGAGGACGCCGAGGTACGACGCAGAGGGCAGGCCGCCCTCGTAGGCGTCGAGCACGTAGGTCCAGGCCACGAGGGAGCCGGTCATGGTCGCGACCCGCACGCGCGTCTTGCGGTAGAGACCGGAGTCGGCGGCCTCCCAGCCGTCGAGCTTCGACTCGTCCTCGCGGGAGACGTCGTAGACCGCGACGAACACCTGGTCGATCGGGTCTTCGACCAAGGTCGAGAGCGCGCCGTCCCAGCCGTGCTCCTCGCCGCCGAAGGTGAGCCGCCAGCCCTGGACCCAGCCCGTGGTCGACAACGGGGAGTGGGGACACCGCTCGCTCATCCGGGCGGGATCGAGGTTGGTCCCGTAGGCGGCGTAGAGCGTCATCGGGGTCCCCGCGGCGGTGCGAGCGCAGCGAGCAGCGGCCTGGGGTGAAGCGTCACGCCCGAAGACTAGTAGAGCGATGCGGAGTGGGCTGCCTCACGTCAGTAGGCTGAGCGCGTGAGCACGCACTTCAACGTCCTTGTCCTCGGTGCCGGCCCCGGTGGGTACGTCGCCGCGATCCGCGCCGCCCAGCTCGGCCAGTCCGTGGCCGTGATCGAGGAGAAGTACTGGGGAGGGGTCTGCCTCAACGTCGGTTGCATCCCCTCGAAGGCGCTCCTGCGCAACGCCGAGATCGCGCACATCATCACCAAGGAGAAGGACGTCTTCGGGATCAGTGGCGACGCCACGATGGACTTCGGCGTGACGCACAAGCGCAGCCGCGGCGTCGCGGACTCCAGCGCCAAGGGCGTGCACTTCCTGATGAAGAAGAACAAGATCACCGAGATCGACGGCTGGGGCACGATCAAGGGCGCCAACGAGGTCGAGGTCGACAACGGCGGCACGAAGACGTCGTACACGTTCGACAACCTCATCATCGGCACCGGCGCCAAGGTCCGGATGCTCCCCGGCATGAGCAAGAGCGACAACGTCGTGACGTACGAGGAGCAGATCCTCGACAGCTCCCTCCCGGGCTCCATCATCATCGGCGGGTCGGGTGCGATCGGCGTCGAGTTCGCCTACGTCATGACCAACTTCGGCGTCGACGTGACGATCGTCGAGTTCCTCGACCGGATGGTCCCCACCGAGGACCCCGACGTCTCGAAGGAGCTCCTCAAGCAGTACAAGAAGCTCGGTGTGAAGGTGCTGCTCTCCACCAAGGTCGAGCAGGTCGAGGACACCGGCTCCGGCGTACGCGTCACAGTCAGCCCCGCCGACGGTGGCGACTCGCAGGTCCTCGAGGCCGACAAGATGCTCGCCGCGTTCGGCTTCGCGCCGCGGGTCGAGGGCTACGGCCTGGAGAACGCCGGCATCGAGCTCACCGACCGCGGCGCGATCGCGGTCGACGCGCGCGGCCGCACCAACGTGCCGAACATCTACGCGATCGGTGACGTGACCGGCAAGCTCATGCTCGCCCACACCGCCGAGGCCATGGGCGTCGTCGCCGCCGAGACCATCGCGGGCGCGGAGACCATGGAGATCAACTTCGACATGATCCCGCGGGCGACCTTCTGCCAGCCGCAGATCGCGTCGTTCGGCTACACCGAGGCGCAGGCGACCGAGAAGGGGTACGACGTGAAGACGTCGTCGTTCCCGTTCTCCGCCAACGGCAAGGCCCGTGGCATGGCCGAGGGCGTCGGCTTCGTGAAGATCGTCGCGGACGCCGAGCACAACGAGATCATCGGCGCCCACATGATCGGGCCCGAGGTCACCGAGCTGCTGCCCGCGCTGACCCTCGCGCAGCAGTGGGACCTGACCGCCGACGAGGTCGCCCGCAACGTCTTCGCACACCCGACGCTGTCGGAGGCGATGAAGGAGGCCATCGAGGGCATCGCCGGTCACATGATCAACCTGTGAAGGTTTCGACAGGCTCGACCACCGGAGGCTTGGCATGACCGAACGCGTCGTCATCATCGGCGGCGGCCCGGGCGGCTATGAGGCCGCCCACGTCGCCGCGCAGCTCGGCGCGGACGTGACCATCGTCGACACCGACGGCGTGGGCGGCTCCGCCGTACTCACCGACTGCGTGCCGAGCAAGACCCTGATCGCCACGGCCGAGGTGATGAGCGAGCTGTCCGGGGCGGCCGAGCTCGGCGTCACGTTCCGGGACGCCGAGGGTGACGCGGCCACCTCGATCCGAGTCGACCTGGCCCGCGTCAACGCACGCGTCAAGCAGCTCGCCACCGACCAGTCCTCCGACATCGAGCGCCGCCTCCTGCGAGACGGAGTCGCCCTTCTCCGGGGCCGCGGCCGGCTCGACGGGCCCGGTCGCGTGGTCGTCGAGACCGACGGCGCCGAGCAGACCCTCGAGGCCGACGCCATCCTGCTCGCGACCGGCGCGGCTCCGCGAACGCTGCCGACGGCGCAGCCCGACGGTGAGCGGATCCTCACCTGGGAGCAGGTCTACGACCTCACCGAGGTGCCCACCGAGCTGATCGTGGTCGGCTCCGGTGTCACCGGCGCGGAGTTCGCCAGCGCCTACCTCAACCTCGGCATCTCCGTCACGCTGGTCTCCAGCCGCGACCGGGTGCTGCCCGGCGAGGACGCGGACGCGTCCAAGGTCCTCGAGGACGTGCTGACTCGGCGTGGCATGAACGTCCTCTCCAAGTCCCGCATGGAGTCGGTGGCCCGCGACGGCGACGTGGTCAAGGTGACCCTCACCGACGGCCGCACGGTCCAGGGCTCGCACTGCATCCTCGCGCTCGGCTCCGTGCCCAACACGGACGGCCTCGGCCTCGAGGAGTCCGGCGTGATCACCAAGGACGGCGGCTTCGTCAACGTCGACCGGGTCTCCCGCACCTCCGCCCGGGGTGTGTACGCCGCCGGCGACTGCACCGGCGTCCTGATGCTCGCCAGCGTCGCAGCCATGCAGGGCCGGATCGCGATGTGGCACTTCCTCGGCGACACGGTGCACCCGCTCGACCTCAAGAAGGTCTCCTCCAACGTCTTCACCGCGCCCGAGATCGCGACCGTCGGCTGGTCCCAGCAGGCCGTCGACGCCGGCGAGATGCAGGCCGAGGTCGTGATGCTCCCGCTGTCGGGCAACCCTCGCGCCAAGATGCAGGGCGTCCGCGACGGCTTCGTGAAGCTGATGTGCCGCCCCGGCACCGGCATCGTCGTCGGGGGAGTGGTGGTCGGGCCGCGGGCCAGCGAGCTCATCCACCCGGTCTCGATCGCGGTCGCCGAGTCGCTGACCGCCGACCAGCTGGCGCAGGCGTTCACGGTCTACCCGTCGATGAGCGGGTCGCTGGCCGAGGCCGCGCGACGGTTGCACCACGTCTGACTCCGTCGACGATGGCGGCTACCCTTTCGCACTCGTCCGCTTCTCGGGAGGTTCGATGTTGATCCGGCGTGCCGCCGTACCCCTGCTCGCCCTGCTGCTCACCGCGACCGGAGGTCCTGCCGCGGCGGGGGAGGGCCCCGAACGCCGGGGCCCGGCGACGGTCACCTTCACCGGCACCGGCTGGGGCCACGGCGTGGGCCTGTCGCAGTACGGCGCCCGCAACCGCGCCAACGCCGGCCACACCTACCGCCAGATCGTGCAGGCCTACTACCCCGGCGCGCGGTGGGGGAGGGTCGTCGGCGCGGTCCGGGTCCGGCTCGACGCCGACACCACCAAGGACGTCCAGGTGCTGGCGATGAAGGGCCTCAAGGTCCAGCAGGTCGGCAAGCGTGCGCAGCGCCGGCTTCCGGTGAAGGTCCGGGGCAAGCAGGTGCAGCGCTGGCGGATCGTGCCGGTCGGGGAGCGCTCCAAGGTCCAGCGGAAGGCCAAGGGTGGCTGGCGCACCTGGAAGACCCTCCGCGCGGAGGCCCAGTTCACCGCCGGCGGCCGGCCGATCACGCTGGTCACGCCAGCCGGACGCGCGGCGTACCGCGGCGCCCTGCGCTCGACGCACCGCAACACGGTCAACGTCGTCCCGATGGAGGCCTACCTGCGCGGGCTCGTGCCCAACGAGGTGCCGGCGACGTGGCCCGCTCACGCCGTGCGCGCCCAGGCCGTCGCCGCCCGCACCTACGCTGCCTACGAGCGGCGCGATCACCGCGGCGACTACTACGACACCTGCGACACCGACGCGTGCCAGGTCTACAGCGGGTACGACGGCGAGCACGCGCGCTCGAACGCGGCCGTCCGCGCGACGGCCCGCCGAGTGCTGACGTACGGAGGCGGGCTGGCGTTCACGCAGTTCTCGGCCAGCAACGGCGGCTACAGCGTCGCCGGGCGGGTGCACGGGGAGCCGGTGCCCTACCTCCCGGCCCAGGCGGACCCGTTCGACCACGGCGTTCCCGACGACCCGTGGAGCGAGACGGTCAGCGCCGCCGAGATCACGCGCAGCTGGGACGGTATGGGCGACCTGGTCTCGATCCAGGTGACCGGCCGGGACGGCAACGGACCGTACGGCGGCCGGGCCACCGAGGTCACCGTGACCGGGACCAACTTCACGAGGACGGTCGGCGGGGACACGTTCAGGTCCTGGCTCGGCATGCGCTCGACGCTCTTCCAAATTACATAAGTGTAGTTCCCAGGTTCACATTGCGAGGCCGATGAGACGCGTGGTGCGATTGCTCGTCACACGAGCACCATCCGTTGTCACCGACCCCAGAGGACCCTCATGCGCCGCGCCCTCCTGCCCGCCTGGACGGGGCTGCTGGCCGCCGTCCTCGCGCTGGGCGTGACGGCCCCGGTCGAGGCCGCTCACCTGAAACAGCGCGGTTTGGGAGCGTGGGAAGTCGTCGGCTCCTCCCGGATCACGGTCACCGGGCACGGCTACGGACACGGTCACGGCATGTCCCAGTACGGCGCCGAGGGCGCCGCCCGGCAGGGCGTGACCTACCGGCAGATCGCCGAGTTCTACTACCCCGGCACGGAGTGGGGGACCGGCGGCGGGCGGGTCACCGTGCAGCTCACCGGTGACACCACGCCGGCCGACCTGGTCGTGCGCTCCCGACCCGGCCTGACGTTGCGCGACACCGCTGTGCCCGGCCGCAACGCGCTGCCCGACAACGGCGCCACCAGCTGGCGCGTCGTGACGGGCGCCAACGGCCGCAGCACGGTGTCCTACCTGACCGATCGCTGGCGGACGTGGGCCACGCTCACCGGCAGGGGCGAGTTCGCCGCCGGCGGCGCCCCGATCACGCTGGTGACGCCGTCGGGCGAGCGTGCCTACCGCGGCCGGCTCCGGACCGCGATCACGACCGCCGGCACCCGCGTGACGGTCAACAACCTCGGCCTCGAGGGCTACCTCAGGGGCGTCGTGCCGCTGGAGATCCCCGCGTCGTGGAGTGTCGAGGCGGTCCGGGCGCAGGCCGTCGCCGCCCGCACCTACGCGTCGTACGAGCGAGCCCACCCTCGCTCCTCGGCGTACCAGCTCTGCGACACCTCGTCCTGCCAGGTCTACGGCGGGTACGGCGCTGAGCACCCCGCCGCCAACCGCGCGATCGCCGCCACCCGCAAGCAGATCCTCACCAGCGGTGGGGAGGCGGCGTTCACCCAGTTCGGCTCCAGCAGCGGGGGCTGGACGTCGGCCGGCTCGGTGTCCTACCTGGCGGCGCGCGAAGACCCGTACGACGGCTGGGCGGGCAACCCGGTGCACGAATGGAAGCTGAGGCTGGACGACACGGCCGTCGAGCGCGGGTGGCCCGCGATCGGCGACCTGACTGCGATCGCGGTCACGGCTCGGGACGGCAACGGCGAGTGGGGCGGTCGGGTCCGCTCGATCACGCTGACGGGGTCCAGTGGACATGCCGTCGTCAGCGGCGACACCTTCCGGTCGGTGCTCGGGCTGCGTTCGACCTGGCTGACGTTCAGCGTCGCGCCACGCTGAGCAGCGGCCGCAGCACCAGCCCGGCGAGCAGCGCCCAGAAGGCGGCACCGATGCCGAGGATCGAGACGCCCGACGCGGCGACGACGAAGCAGACCACGGCCGCCTCCCGGCCGTCCTCGTCGGCGAGCGCTCCGGCCAGTGAAGCCGCGAGCGTGCCGAGGAGAGCGAGGCCGGCGGCGGCCTGCATGACGTCGCCGGGGGCGGCCGCGACCAGCGCGGTCAGGGCGCCGCACGCGAGAGCGAGTATCAGGTAGGTCGCGGCCGCCGCGACCACTGCGGTCCAGCGACGGCTGCGGTCCGCGCCGGCCGTCGGGCCTGCGGTCATGGCGGCGGTGATGGCCGCGAGGTTGATCGCGTGCCCACCGAAGGGTGCGCCGATGAGCGTGCCGATGCCGGTGACGGTCATGGTCTCCCGCCACGGGACCTGGTAGCCGTAGCTCGACATCACGGCGACGCCGGGGACGTTCTGCGAGGCCATCGTCACGATGTAGAGCGGGATCGCGATGCTCACGACCGCGGAGACGGTCCAGTGCGGCGTGGTCCAGGTGAGCGTCGGGACCAGGTCGGAGGAGGAGATCGACGAGCCGGCCGACACCAGGACCACGACCAGGGCGACCACCAAGGAGACCGGCACCGCCCACCGGCGGGAGATCCGGTGCATGACCACCCAGGCGAGCACGACCGGTCCGACGTACGCCGGCGAGTCCGCCAGCCCGGTCACCGGCTCGAGGCAGATCGGCAGCAGCACGCCGGCGAGCATCGCCCGTGCCAGCGACGTCGGGATCCGGGCGATCAGGTCGCCGAGGGCCGGGATCAGCCCGGTGAGGACGATCAGCACGCCGGTGACGATGAACGCGCCGACCGCGGCGGCCCAGCCGCCGGTGACCGCGCCGGTCGAGACGAGCAGGGCCGCTCCCGGTGTCGACCAGGCCAGGGTGATCGGGGTGCGGTGCCGGACCGCGAGCCAGAGCATGCCGAGCGCCTGCGAGACGAGGAGGGTCAGCAGACCGGACGCGGACTGGGCGGGGCTCGCGCCCACAGCGGTCAGGCCGGCGAGCACCACCACGAACGAGCTGCTGGAGCCGACGACCGCCGTCACGATCCCGGCGCTGACCGGCGTGCCCTCGTGCGGTGCCGTCGCCTGCTGTGCCGTCTCAGGCTGGGACATGGCAGACTCCGTTCTGTAAACAGAACGAAGGCTAGCCGGAGGTGGCGATGAGCAGCGAACCCGGGGCCGCAGCCGGCGCCCGGATCCGCGCGCTGCGGACCGAGCGCGGTCTCTCCCTGAGTGCGCTCGCGGCAGCAGCCGGGATCGGCAAGGGGTCGCTCTCCGAGCTCGAGAGCGGACGCCGCAACCCCACGCTCGACACGTTGTACGCCGTCGCCGGTCCGCTCGGGGTACCGCTCGCGCTGCTGGTCGACTTCCGCGAAGGATCCGTGGTCGCGGACGAGGGGTTCGAGACAGTCCTGCTCCACACCGAGCGCACCGCGACGACGACCTCCGAGGTCTGGCTGCTCCGAGTCGACGCGGGCGTCACGCGCTCGTCGCCGGCGCACCAGGCCGGCGTCGTCGAGCAGCTGGTCGTGCTCGCCGGCAGCTGCCGGGTGGAGTACGCCGACCAGGTGGTCGACCTGGGTGCCGGTGACCACGCTTCGTGGCCGGCCGACCGGCCGCATCGCTACACGGCCGGCGAACACGCCGACCTGCGCGCTGTCAACGTGATCATGACGCCGACCTGACGTACCCTCGCGCGGTGATCTCGGCACCTTCTCGCCAACGGACCCGTGCGACCGCCCTCGTCGGAGCGATCACCGCTCTGCTGCTGCTCCCGGGCCTGACCTCGGTCGGCGCCTCCGCGGAGCCCGCCCCGCCGATCCGGTTCCGGCCGACGGAGCTGCCTCTGGGCGCGGAGCCGGCGCCCGCCTGGGTCGCCTCCGCCCACGGCGACCAGTTCAACGACGAGCTCCGCCGCGCCGGCGAGGAGCCCATCTCGCTCGCCATGCGCGGCGCTGCGCCGCTGGCCGTGCGTGAGGCCCGCGCGGGCTGGCTGGTCGACTACGTGGTGTGGGGTCGGCCCGTCCTCGCACCGCACCGGCTGGTCCTGGTCCGTCGCGACGGGACGAAGCGGGTCGTGGCGCAGCGGACCGACCCGGTGCAGGTGGTGTCGGGGGACGGCACCAGCTACGTCACCAAGCGTGAGGTGCTCGACCGCAGGCAACGAGTGACTGCCACCGTGCTCAGCACGGTCAGGATCGACGACGGTCGCGTCTCCGACCAGCTGAGGCTCACCGGTCCGGACACGATCCGGGTCCGGTTCATGAGTGGCTTCGTGCTGGTGGACCGGGTGGCCCCGGCCACCCGAGGTGGCGACCGGCGCGTGACGACGATCGAGTGGCGCCCCGCGAGCGGCAAGGTCACGACCCGGTGGCGTCGTACGGCGCACCGCACCGACCTCCCCGGCATCGGGCGGGTCGGCAGCCGAGAGATCGTCGTCCCCGACCGGCGCAAGGGGCAGGGCCAGACCGTCGCCGACCTGGCATCCCACCGCAGCCTGTGGCGCCTTCGCGTCGGGGAGCGCGCGATGAGGTTCGGGCGCGGCAAGCTGTTGACCCTCACGGACAAGGCCGGCCCGAACGACGTCCGCACCCTGCGCGTCCGCACAGCGCGCACCGGTCGGCTCCTGGCGACCTACCGCGGCACGATCTTCGACTCCTACGTCCGATGGGAGTCGTCGAGGAAGTTCGTCGTCATGGCGGCCGACGGCCTGGAGCCGTACGACGGTCCCGGTGGCGGCTCCACCTGGGCCAATCCGAGCCTGGTCCGCTGCTCGGTCGGTGCTGGCGGGTGCGAGCGGGTGGACGCCGAGTTCGACTACACGTCGATCTCGGTCGCGCCGGGTACGACGTACTGACCGTCGGCCACCGGGGGACCGCGATGTAACGCGGGAGGACGCTTCGTCGCTGTCGTTCATAACGGTGCCGTCGAGGGCGCCGGCGGAGGAGTGGGACCATGAAGCTCAGCAAGGTGATCGGCACCGCGGTCGCGACCGTTGCACTCGTCGCCGGACTGGCGACCGCCCCGGTGGCCGCGGCCACGCCGCCTGACGCCCGGATCAAGCCGTCCGACCTGCCGGTCGGGGCGAAGCCGGCCGCCGCGTGGCTCGACGACGGGCAGCTGCACAAGCCCGACGGCACCTCCGTCGAGGTGAACGGCTCCGAGGAGGTCGCAGGCAACGCCTATCGGGCACGGGGCGGGTGGGTGCTCTCCTTCAGCTGGAAGCGCTTCTGGACGGGGTTCGTGCAGCCCGACGGGACGAAGCGCCGGGACGCTCGCGGCCAGGTGGAGCTGGTCTCGGAGGATGGTCGCTCCTACATCAGCGACGACACGCACTACGACCGGCGCCTCGACCACTGCGTCACCATCCTGCGCCAGATCCGGGTGCGCGACGGTGTCGTGCTGGCGCAGCGTCGCTTCCCGTGCCCTGTCTACGGTGAGACCTCCGCCCTGCAGATGTCGTCCGGACGCGTGCTCTTGGAGCGCGACGAGCGCTTGGGACGGGACGGGGGCGGGGACCAGCGCTACACGACGATGTGGTGGACGCCCAGGACCGGCAAGGTCGCCGTCATCTGGCGCCGCACTGCGCGGCCGGACGCCGTGCTGACTCGGCCGGCCGCCAGCCTGGCCGCCGGCGCGGTCTCGGTGCGGGAGGGGCGCTCCGGTCAGGCGATCCGAGACCTGCGCTCTCGCCGCTCCTTGTGGCGCCTTCCTACCGGTGAGCACGCCGTCGAGTTCTCTCCCCGGGGTGACGTGCTGCTGACCGTGACCGAGACCGAGACGATCGGCGAGGACGATGTCCGTGCTCTCCGGATCCGCAAGGCCCGCACCGGGCGGTTGCTCTCGACCTTCCGCATCACGCTGGACCTCCCGTTCATCAAGACCTGGGAGTCCCCGAGCGTCTTCGTCGTGCGGACCGCCGATCGGATCGAGCGTGGCGCGGGACATGCCTGGGTGGGCACGGCGCTGGTCCGGTGCTCGACGCGGACGTACGAGTGCGGTCGCGTGGACGTGGCGGGAGACGTGGAGCTGGCTGTCTCGGTCAACCGCGCGCGCAACTGATCGCGGTCATCGCCACGACCAGCGCACTGGAGAACGACCGGTCTACGCCAGCACCAGCACCAGGTCGCCGCCGTCGACGGCTTGGGTGCCGGAGAGCGCGATCCGTTCGACGGTGCCGGAGATCGCTGCGGTGATGGAGGCTTCCATCTTCATCGCCTCGATGGTCGCGACCGTGTCGCCGGCCTCGACGCGGGCGCCCTTGTCGACGACGACGGTGACGACGCCCTGGAACGGTGCGGCGACGTGGCCGGGTTGGCCGGTGTCGGCCTTCTCGGCGGCGGCGACCTCGGAGGCGACGTTGCGGTCGCGGACGTTGACCGGGCGCAGCTGGCCGTTGATGGTGGCCAGCACGGTCCGGAAGCCGCGCTCGTCGGGCTCGCTGATGGCCTGGAGGCCGACGATGAGGGTCTTGCCTTCCTGGAGCTCGACGGCGTGCTCCACGCCGGTGCGCAGCCCGTAGAGGTAGTCGAGGGTGTTGAGCACCGAGACGTCGCCGTACCTGGCGCGCGACTCGGTGAACTCCTTCGTGGGGCCGGGGAAGAGCAGCTCGTTGAGGGTACGGCGGCGGGTGGGGCTGCTCCCTCGATTTCCGGGGCTGGCCAGGCCTTCTTGCTGCTCGGGGGTGAGGGTCTCCATCGGTGGCTTGTGGGTGCGGCCCTCGAGCGCCTTGGTGCGGAACGGCTCGGGCCAGCCTCCGGGCGGGTCGCCGAGCTCGCCGTTGAGGAAGCCGATGACGGAGTCGGGGATGTCGAACTTGCCGGGGTTCTGGGCGAACTCGGCCGGGTCGGCGCCGGCGCCGACGAGGGCGAGGGCGAGGTCGCCGATGACCTTCGAGGAGGGGGTCACCTTGGGGATCCGGCCGAGGATGTCGTTGGCCGCGGCGTACATGTCCTCGATCTGCTCGAACTTCTCGCCGAGGCCGAGTGCGATCGCCTGCTGGCGCAGGTTGGAGAGCTGGCCGCCGGGGATCTCGTGGCGGTAGACGCGTCCGGTGGGGGCCGGCAGGCCGGACTCGAACGGTGCGTAGACCCGGCGGGTGGCCTCCCAGTACGGCTCGAGCGCGTTGATCGCGGCGAGTGAGAGTCCGGTCTCGCGGGGGCCGTGGTCGGTGGCCGAGACCAGCGATGAGATGGGCGGCTGTGAGGTGGTGCCGGCCATGGAGGCGGTGGCGGCGTCGACGGCGTCGACGCCGGCGTCGATCGCGGCCAGCAGGGTCGCGAGCTGGCCGCCGGGGGTGTCGTGGGTGTGCAGGTGCACCGGCAGGTCGAAGCGCTCGCGCAGCGCGGTGACCAGGGTGTGCGCGGCGGGCACCCGGAGCAGTCCGGCCATGTCCTTGATGGCCAGCACGTGGGCGCCGGCACTGACGATCTTGTCGGCCAGGTGCAGGTAGTAGTCGAGGGTGTAGAGGTCCTCGTCGGGGTTGGACAGGTCGCCGGTGTAGCACAGGGCGACCTCGGCGACGGCGGTGCCGGTCGCGCGGACGGCCTCGATCGCGGGGCGCATCTGCTCGACGTCGTTGAGGGCGTCGAAGACCCGGAAGACGTCGATGCCGGTGGCTGCGGCCTCTTCGACGAAGGCGTTGGTCACGTCGGTGGGGTAGGGCGTGTAGCCGACCGTGTTGCGGCCGCGGAGCAGCATCTGGAGGCAGATGTTGGGGACCGCCTGGCGCAGTGAGGCCAGTCGCTCCCAGGGGTCCTCGGAGAGGAAGCGCAGCGCCACGTCGTACGTCGCGCCGCCCCAGGCCTCGAGCGACCACAGCTCGGGCGTCGTCCGGGCGACGTGGCCGGCGACGGTGAGCAGGTCACGGGTGCGGACCCGGGTGGCGAGCAGCGACTGGTGGGCGTCGCGGAAGGTCGTGTCGGTGACGGCGACGTTGGTCTGCGCGCGCAGCCGGCGGGCGAACTCCTGCGGGCCGACCTCGAGCAGGAGCTGGCGGCTGCCGTCGGGGGCCGGGACATCGAGGTTGACCGACGGCAGCTTGGACGCCGGGTCGAGGGTGACGGGCGCGGGGCCGTGCGGCTGGTTGACGGTGACGTCGGCGAGGTAGCCGAGCAGCTTGCTGCCGCGGTCGCCGGAGCTGCGGGCCTGCAGCAGCTGCGGGTGGGTCTCGATGAACGAGGTGGTGACGTGGCCGCCGGCGAAGTCGGGGTCGGTCAGCACCGCCTGGAGGAACGGGATGTTGGTGGACACGCCGCGGATGCGGAACTCGGCGACCGCACGCCGGGCCTTCTCGACGGCCTTGTCGAAGGTGCGGCCGCGACAGGTGAGCTTGGCGAGCATCGAGTCGAAGTGCGCGGAGACCTCGGCGCCGGTGTAGACGGTGCCGCCGTCGACGCGGATGCCCGGGCCGCCAGGGGAGCGGTAGGTCGTGATGACGCCGGTGTCGGGGCGGAAGTTGTTGGCCGGGTCCTCGGTGGTGATCCGGCACTGCAGCGCCGCGCCGCGCAGCCGGACGGTGTCCTGCGAGAGACCGAGGTCCTCGAGGGTCTCGCCTGAGGCGATCCGCATCTGGGACTGCACGAGATCGACGTCGGTGACCTCTTCGGTCACCGTGTGCTCGACCTGGATGCGGGGGTTCATCTCGATGAAGACGTAGTTGCCGGCCGGGTCGAGCAGGAACTCGACGGTGCCCGCGTTGCGGTAGCCGATCTCCTGGGCGAAGCGCACCGCGTCGGCGCACATCCTCATCCGCAGCTCGGGGTCCAGATTGGGCGCCGGGGCGATCTCGACGACCTTCTGGTGGCGGCGCTGCACCGAGCAGTCACGCTCGAAGAGGTGGATCACGTTGCCCACGCCGTCCGCGAGGATCTGCACCTCGATGTGGCGCGGCTCGACGACCGCCTGCTCGATGAACACGGTCGGGTCGCCGAAGGCGGCCTCGCCCTCACGCATGCAGGTCTCCACGGCCTCACGCAACAGCTTCGGGTCGTCCACGCGCCGCATGCCACGCCCGCCACCACCGGCGACGGCCTTCACGAAGAGCGGGTACGGCAACGCGGAGGCCGCCTCGACGAGCGCATCGACGTCGGTGGACGGCTCGACGCTGGCCAGGGTGGGTACGCCGGCAGCCTTCGCCGCCGCGATCGCACGCGCCTTGTTGCCGGTCAGCTCCAGCACGTTCGACGTCGGGCCGATGAACGTGATGCCGGCATCCGCGCACGCCTCGGCGAGCGCGGGGTTCTCGGACAGGAACCCGTAGCCCGGGTAGACCGCGTCCGCACCGGCCTTCAGAGCGACCGCGACGATCGCCTCGGGGTCGAGGTAGGCCCGCACGGGGTGACCCCGCTCGCCGATCTCATACGCCTCGTCCGCCTTCAACCGGTGCTCGGACCAACGGTCCTCATACGGAAACACCGCGACCGTCTTCGCATCCAGCTCGTACGCCGCACGGAAGGCCCGGATCGCGATCTCGCCACGGTTGGCCACGAGTACCTTGGAGAACATGCGGGACACGCTATAAGTCCCGCTGCACGAGCGCTGTGGGGCCCGTCTCTCGCGAGACGCGGCCATCCCCGCCCGGTGGTCGAGCAGTGAAGGCGCTCTGGCGCCTGAGCGTCGTCGAGACCTCCGCAGCCGAGGGGCGTTCGTGGGTTGCGGGGGTCTCGCTGGCGCTCGCCGCTCGACCACCGGTGTGGGGTGTCGGCGCTCGCTGCTCGACCACCGGCGTGGGTGGGGGGCTCGGCCCTAGTGGTGAAGGAGGCTCGGCCCTAGTGGTGAAGGAACTGCGACACCAGGTCCGGCATCGCCCGGTGCGCCAGGTCGAGAGCGGCACCGTCCGGTACGTCGAGCACGGTCACCGACTGCCGTCCGCCCGCGGTCGTCGCGACCAGCGTCGTGAGGCCGGCACGGCGCTGGAACCAGCTCGAGCGCAGGTTCCAGCCGATCACGCCGTGCACCGCCAGGGCGTCGCGGCGCCGGTCCAGGCTGCCGGAGCGGGCGACGACGTGACCCGAGACCAGGGTGTGGCCGAGGGCGGCCGCGCGGTCGCGGGCCAGCAGAGCGGCGGCGGGGAGCGCGAGCACGACGGCCAGTGACCAGAGACCGATCTCGTCGAGGCCGACCAGCAGCACGACAGTGGCCACCACGACGGCCGTTGGTGCCAGGGCGCGGGTGTAGCGGCGCTTCCGCGCCTGTGGCCCGTGCCCGGCCAGCGGGGCGTCGAGGGGCGCCGAGGTGCCGAGCACCTCGCTGGCCACCCGCTCGACCACCGCACGGGGCGCTGGTGGCGCGAGCAGCGAGCTGCCGGAGCCGTCCCCGCCCAGCCCGGTCACGATCGCGGAGATCCGACCGCCGCCGGCCAGGCGCAGTCCGAGTGGCGCGGCGACGGTCACGCCGCTGACGCGGTCGTCGTCGAGCGTGGTCTCCCGGGTGGTCAGCAGGCCGCGCCGCAGGTGCCACGCTCCCCGCCGCTCAGGACCGGTGTGGGTCAGCGTGAAGCCCCAGTTGGTGACGACGTAGCCGCCGATGGCGAGCGCCGAGACGGCGACCAGGAGCAGCACGATCCCGATCGGGATCGCGAGCGCAGCCGACCACCCGGCCGTGCTGTCCACGAGCTCGTCGGGGTTGAACCGGTCGAACCCGCCGAACGTGTTGACGCCCTGCGCCGCGACGCCGAGCGCACCACCGGCGAGCACCAACCCGGTGGTCGTCAGCGGCGCGAACCGCACCCAGGCGGGGTCGAACCGGAGCACCACGCGGTCGGGCTCGCCGGCCTCGGTGCCCTGCGCCGCGGCCGGCACGCCGAGTCGCAGCAGCTCGGTCCGCAGCTCCCGGGCTCGTACGGCGGGCAGCCCGTCGAGGTCGAGGTGGTCCTCGTCGTCCTTGGACGCGGTGCCCGTGCCGATGCGCACCGTCGTGAGGCCGAGCGCGCGGTGGGTGAGAGACGCGGAGATGTCGACGGTGCGGACCCGGTCGAGCGCCGTGGACAGCTGGTGCCGGTTCAGCAGCCCGCGGCGCAGCTCGACGCGGGTCTCGGTGATCCGGAAGTACGTCGTGAAGTAGCGCAGCACGCCCAGGAGCATCGGGATCGCGATGCCGGCGCCGTGCCACCAGTCGGTCCGGCCCGACGCGCTGCCGGCGATGAAGAGGCCGATCAGGACCGGCAGGAAGCGGACCAGCTCGCGGACCGGATAGACGAGCAACATCCGCGGGTCCACCCGCTGCCACTCGACGTCGATCACGTCGCGTCGCCCGGCACGGTGTCGGCCTGGACGGCGAGCTGCTCGACCAGCGCCAGCGCCCGGTCGCGCTCGAGGCCGACGATCTCCAGTGCGCCGGCAGCCGACGCAGTCGTGACCGTGACGGTCGCCAGCCCGAAGAGTCGCGCGAGCGCGCCCTCGGCGTGGTCGACGGTCTGGATGCGCGACATCGGGGCGATCCGTCGCTCGCGCACCCACCAGCCGGTCTGCGTGTAGACGGCGGTGTCGGTGACCTCCCACCGATGCACGCGGTAGCGCCAGACCGGCATCACGACGGCGTACGCCGCCGCGAGCACGCCGACCAGGACGACCATCCAGGCCGGGATCGGGACCCAGTCGGTGACGGGCCCGATGACGGCGAGCGCCGCGACCAGGATCGCGCCCTCGATCCCGGCGGAGGTCGCCCACAGCCACCGGGCACGTGGACTGACCCGCTCGCTGGGCTCGCGCAGGCGCAGCGGAGGCGCGGGATCCGTCACGAACCCGAGGGTACGGCCAGCACCGTCACCCGAGGCGGTGGATCCGCTCGACCAGATCGGTCTGCAGGGCGCCGTACCCGGACGACGACCAGGGCTCCGCGTCGGCGTCGAAGTAGTGCACCGGCTCGCCGTCACGCATGACGTCGAGGATGTCCGGGGCTCGTCCGGCGGCCAGGTCCTTTCGACAGGCCTTGCACAGCGGTACGTCGAGGCGGCGGGCGCCGTGGTCCACGCTCCGGCGTGCGGTGGCCGTGCCGTGCAGGGGGTTGAGGTAGCACGGCGTGCTCGGGGTGAAGGCCCGGCCGGCGAGAGCGGCGTCGAGCGCGGCCGCGCCGCGCTCGACGAGCACGACCGCGCCGACGGCGTCCAGCAGGTCACCGCTGCTCCCGACGCGGCGCGCGGCGTCGTAGTGGTCGAGCGCGGACTGCCAGGCCGTGGTGTCGGCACCGGTCCCGATCTCGGCGGCCTCGATGCGCTCGCCGAGGGCGAGGGTCTCGCGGTCGGCGCGGGCCGCGATCCGGTCGGTGTCGGCCTCGCGGACGCGGTCGAGCACCGAGGCCGGCAGGGCATAGTGCCGTCGCGCAGGCGGGGTTACGGCCTGCCGCAGCCCACCAGCCCCACGCCGCGCCCGGACCAGCGCCACGACCAGGACGACCAGCACCAGGAGGACGATCCCGCTCACGATCCAGTCGGCGTCCGAGTCGCCGCCGGCGGGGTCCGAGCCGGTCGTGCTGATCGGTGGCCGTCCTTCTTCCGCGCGGCGGGCGTCGCGGGCCTGATTGGCCTCCGTGACCTTGTCGGTGACGTTGCCGTCGGCGATCGCCGTGGTCAGCTCGACGAGGCCGGCGCCGAGGTCGGTGGGGTGCAGCTCTTCGGCGATGCCGAGGGCGTCGTAGGGCAGGTCGAGGCCGGCGTCGTACGACGACGCCCACTGCTCCGCGGTGAGGTTGTAGTCGCCGTCGTCGAAGGTGTACGCCGGCGCGACGTACCAGCCGTCCCCTCCGACCTTGTCGTGGACCCGGGTCAGCAGGTCCTCGGCGCTGCCGGCGAACATGTCGTCGTCGCGCAGCGGCACCGCGATCACGGTGACCGGGGTGTCGATCCGGGCGACCGCGGCCTCGATCGCCGCCTCCTCGGCGGCGTCGACGTGCTGGCGGAATGCGGGTGCGACGTACACGCCGTCCTGCTGCACCTCGCGGACGATCTCATCCAGGATGCTGTCGTCGGCCACGGGTGCATCTTCTCCGGTCGGTGGTCAGCGGGTGGATCGGGGGCGGTTGCGGAACGGACGGCCGGTGACGGCGCGTGCGATGCCGACGAGCACCCAGGCGCTGAGCGCGATGCCGCCGCCGAACATCAGTCCGGCGGCGAACCCACCGTCTCGCCCTCCCCAGTAGTCGAACCCGTCGTCCTCGATGAGGGAGTCCGCCTCGAGCTGCTCGACGAACTCCGTGATCCGGAGCTCGGCGTCCCCGGCGGCCTCGAGGTCCGGGCCGCCGAAGTCGATCCGCGTGCCCGCAGCGGCGTCGGCGTCGGCGTCGCCTGGCCCCTGCCAGACCACGTAGACCCCGGGCTCGCCGAGCTCCTCGGCGATCATCTCGGGCAGCGTGAACGAGTACGGCTCCCCGCCGGCCTGGTCGCTGGCCCGCCACACCACGACGTGCACGGGGACGGGGGCGTCGGCGACCACCTGCTCGAGTCGTTGCTCGGCGTCCTCCGCGAGCATCCGTCGGCCGTCGGGCGGCACGTAGACGGGGTCGGTGCGCAGCGCGTCGACGGCGGCCTGCACCCGGTCGCCCGGCGCGATGCTGGTCACGTCGGCCCGGCCGTCGACGACGTGGACGCCCCAGGCGACGCCGGCGGCCCCGATCGCGAGGGCGGCGACGGTGTCGACGGCGAGCCGGGTGGCGCCGTTCACCGGTGGCCCCGGCTGTCGTCGACGTCGCGCCACAGCTCGTCGGTGAACGCCCCGTAGCCGGTGCGGGCCCACACCGAGTCGCCCTCGTAGTAGGGCCGGGCGCGGCCCCAGGTCCCTCGGACGACGAGGGGGTCGAACCGCTCCGGTCGATCGGCGTCGCGCTTGCACAGGCGACAGACCGGGACCTCGACCTCGTCCGTCCCGGCGGGAGCAGCGAGCACGTGGTCGCCGCGGCCGTGGCAGGGGTTGAGGAAGCAGGGGCGGTACGGCGCCGCCTGGGGGTCATCGACGACCTCCCGGGCGGACCGCACCAGGACCAGCGCGCCCACGGCGTCGAGCAGGGCGGGGGACTGGGGCGCGATCACCGCGGGCAGGCCGGCGAGCACGGCCTCGGCGGCGGCTCGCGAGCCTTCGACGGTCTGCATCGCCTCGACCGGGAGCGCGGCTCCCTTGCGGTGGGCGCGGGCGATGGCTGGCGCCAGGTCGTCGAGCTCGCGGTCGATCGCTGCCCGGACCGCGGGCCCGTCGGCCGTCAGCGAGCCGCCGGGTCGGCGCGGGGTCGAGGGCGGCTTGCTCTTCGCCTTCGAGGTCACGCGACGTGGTGGATCCCCGACCGGAGCGAGCTCGCGCCACCGGGCGATCGCGCGGAGCACCACGAACGCCGTGACCGTCAGGCCGAGAGCGATCGAGGTCGTGACGACGGCGTAGGTGCCGGCCGTGGGCGGGTCGACCTCGCGCGCCGGACCGCTCGCAGCCTGCACCCACAGGTCGCCGGTGCGGTAGTCCTCGAGCTGGTTGTCGTGCAACGGCTTGGCGTCGTTCGCAGCGGTGGCGACCAGCTCGGCGACGTCGCCGGCGGCGCTCTGACTCGGCGCGTACTCGCTGTTGTCAGGTGGCTCGTTGACGCCGGACAGGTCCCACTTCGCCGGGACGCCCGCGCCGTACGTCTGCCAGCCGACGTGGCCCCCGGACGGGTCGGCGGAGACGACGTACAGGCCGTCCTTGCCGATCCTGGCGTGCAGGAGGCTCGCCAGCTCGCTGTCGGCGTCGTCCTCGCGGAGGTCCGGGATCTGGTTGACCAGCGCGACGTAGACGGGGTAGTCGGCCGACTCCGCGAGCTTGGTCAGCGCAGCGTCGACCTCGTCGCGCTGACCGTTGCCCAACAGCTGCTGGACCACGACCGGGTCCTGCTGCAGACGGTTCGCCAGCTCGACGACGGTGTACGTGCCGTTGGCGGCGGGCTCGTCAGGCCCCGCCGCGTCTCTCGAGAAGAGCAGCTCTGTCAGTCCGGGCTTCGACGCGCCCGTCACGGCTTCGCGGGCTCAGCCGTGGGCTTGCTCAACCTGCGTGAGCCCACGCACCGAGCTCGTTCCTCGCTCGCCGCTGCTCACTTGATCTCGCAGACGACGGCGCCGTTGCCGATGGTGGCGCCGACCTCGGCCTGCAGGCCGGTGACGGTGCCGGCCTTGTGGGCCTTGAGGGGCTGCTCCATCTTCATCGCCTCGATGACGACGATGGTGTCGCCCTCGGCGACCTCCTGGCCCTCCTCGACGACGACCTTGACGACGGTGCCCTGCATCGGGGAGGCGACGGCGTCGCCGCTGACCTTGGCGCCAGCCTTCTTGGCGCGCTTGGCCTTCTTCGCCCCACCAGCCGGGCCCGCCGCGAGGCCGCCCAGTCCGCCGGGGATGACGACCTCGAGCCGCTTGCCGCCGACCTCGACGACCACGGTCTGGCGCTCGCCCACCTCCTCCGCCTCCGCGGAGTCGCCGGCGTACGGCTCGATCTGGTTGTCGAAGTCGGTCTCGATCCAGGTCGTGTAGACGGTGAAGTCACCCTCGCCGGACGGGTTCGAGGCGCCGACGTACGCCGGGTCGCCGACGATCGTGCGGTGGAACGGGATCACGGTGGGCATGCCGTCGACCACGAACTCGGCCAGCGCCCGGCGCGAGCGCTCGAGTGCTTGGGTGCGGTCGCGGCCGGTGACGATGAGCTTGGCGATGAGGGAGTCGAACGAGCCCGGGATGGTCTCGCCGTTCTCGTAGCCGCCGTCGAGCCGGACTCCGGGGCCCTGCGGCGGGCTCCACGCGGACAGGGTGCCGGGCGCGGGCATGAAGTTGCGGCCGCCGTCCTCGGCGTTGATCCGGAACTCGATCGAGTGGCCCCGGATCTCGGGGTCGTCGTAGCCGAGCTCCTCGCCCGCGGCGATGCGGAACATCTCGCGCACCAGGTCGATCCCGGTGACCTCCTCCGAGACGCAGTGCTCGACCTGGAGGCGGGTGTTGACCTCGAGGAAGGAGATGGTGCCGTCCTTGGCCACGAGGAACTCGCAGGTGCCAGCGCCGACGTACTCGGCCTCGCGCAGGATCGCCTTGGACGACTCGTAGAGTCGGGTGATCTGGTCGTCGGTCAGGAACGGCGCGGGCGCCTCCTCGACCAGCTTCTGGTGGCGTCGCTGCAGCGAGCAGTCGCGGGTCGAGACGACCACGACGTTGCCGTGCTGGTCGGCGAGGCACTGGGTCTCGACGTGACGGGGCTGGTCGAGGAACTTCTCCACGAGGCACTCGCCGCGGCCGAACGCCGAGACGGCCTCGCGGACCGCGGACTCGTAGGCGTCGGGGATCTCCTCGAGCGTGCGGGCGACCTTGAGGCCACGACCGCCGCCACCGAAGACGGCCTTGATCGCGACCGGCAGGCCGTTTGCCTCCGCGAACGCGACGACCTCGTCGGCGTCCTTGACCGGGTCCTTGGTGCCGGGCGCCAGCGGCGCGTTGGCTCGCTGCGCGATGTGCTTGGCCTTGGCCTTGTCGCCGAGGGCTTCGATCGCGGCGGGCGGGGGGCCGATCCAGATGAGACCGGCGTCGATCACCGCCTGAGCGAAGTCGGCGTTCTCGGCGAGGAACCCGTAGCCCGGGTGCACCGAGTCGGCGCCGGACTTCTCGGCGACGGCGATGATCTTCGCGATGTCGAGGTAGGAGTCGGCGGGGGTCGCGCCCCCGAGCGAGTGGGCCTCGTCGGCCAGCCGGACGAACAGCGCGTCCCGGTCCGGCTCGGCGTACACGGCGACGCTGCCGATGCCGGCGTCCTTGCACGCTCGGATGACGCGCACCGCGATTTCTCCGCGGTTGGCGATGAGGACCTTCTGCAACGGCTTGCTCTCGGGCACTACCCCTCCTGCTTCCAGACATGGCGGATCGGTCACGACCCCGCGGGGCAGGGTATCGCCAGCACGGCCTCAGAGGGGCGGTGCCTTCGTGTGGTTCATCTCGCACCCCCGAGCAGATGCTTGGTTGAGGAGCACCATCCGCGAGGTTAACAACCGCTAACCAAACGGCTAGGGTGCGGACCATGAGCACTGAGTCGACCTTCGCGCTGTCGCGTGAGCACGAGGAGTTCCGCCGTACCGTCCGCGAGTTCGCCGAGGCCGAGATCGGCCCGCACGCGGCGCAGTGGGACCGGGACCACCACTTCCCGGTCGACGTCGTGCACAAGATGGGCGCGCTCGGGCTGTTCGGACTCACCGCTCCCGAGGAGTACGGCGGCGCGGGGGAGGACGGCGACTTCACCAGCCTCTGCGTCGCGATCGAGGAGGTCGGCCGGGTCGACCAGTCGATGGGCATCACGCTCGAGGCCGCGGTCGGCCTCGGCGTCAACCCGATCCTGACCTACGGCTCCGACGAGCAGAAGCAGGCCTGGCTGCCCGACCTGGTCGCCGGCACCGCGCTCGCCGGCTTCGGCCTGACCGAGCCGGGCGCCGGCTCCGACGCGGGAGCGACCAGGACCAAGGCTGTGCTGACCGACGGCGAGTGGGTCGTCAACGGCTCGAAGCAGTTCATCACCAACTCGGGCTCGTCGATCACCAGCGTCGTCACCATCACCGCCCGCACCGGGGACCGCGGCGACGGCCGACCCGAGATCAGCACGATCATGCTGCCGAGCGGCACGCCCGGGTTCACCGCCGAGAAGGCCTACGACAAGCTCGGCTGGCACGCGTCCGACACGCACCCGCTCAGCTTCGAGGACGCCCGGGTCCCCGAGGCCAACCTGCTCGGCGAGCGCGGCCGCGGCTACGCCCAGTTCCTCGCCACCCTCGACGACGGCCGGGTCGCCATCGCTGCGCTCGCGGTCGGCTGCATCCAGGCCTGCCTCGACCTGAGCCTCTCGTACGCCGGGGAGCGGCAGACCTTGGGCGGTCCCATCGGCCGCAAGCAGGGCGTGGCGTTCCAGATCGCCGACCTCGAGGTGATGCTGCACGCCAGCCGGCTGCTCACCTACCGGGCCGCCTCGATGAAGGACGCCGGCGCTCCGGTGAGGGAGTTCAAGCAGGCCGCGGCCGTCGCGAAGCTCTACGCGACCGAGTCGGCGGTCACCGCCACCCGCATCGCGACCCAGGTCTTCGGCGGCTACGGCTTCATGGAGGAGTACCCGGTCGCTCGGTTCTACCGCGACGCCAAGGTGCTCGAGATCGGCGAGGGCACGTCCGAAGTGCAGCGGATGCTGATCGCGCGGGGGCTCGGCCTGCCGATCGAGTGAGCGGGGAGCGCAACGGCTAGCCTGGGCGGCATGGGTGACCGGTGGCATCGGATCTTCACCGAGGCCTACCGGTTCCTTGCAGTCGGTGGTCTCGCGACCGTGGTCGCCATCGTCATCTTCAACCTCCTGGTGCACGGCTTCCACACCGGATGGGACGCGCCGCTGTCGGAGAACCCCTATCTGGCCTTCGTGATCGCGAACGTCTTCGGCATGGTCGTCAGCTATCGGGGCAGCCGCACGTGGGTGTTCAAGGATCGACCGCCGCGGACCGCCGACGGTGGGCTCCTGATGTTCGTCGTCATCAACCTGGTGACGATGCTGATCCCGATCGCGTGCCTGTGGTTCAGCCGCAACGCGCTCGGTCTCGACGACCCGTTCTCCGACAACATCGCCGCCAACATCCTCGGGCTCTTCCTCGGCATGGTGGCGCGCTTCTACCTCTTCCGGACGCTTGTCTTCCGACGCCCGGTGCACCTCGCAGACTTGAAGCAGAACCCCATGCAGGTCTTCGAGATGAGCGAGCTCCAGCAGGTCGAGCTGCTGGACGCCCCGGTCGACGTCGAGCCGGAGGTCACGGACGCCACAGCTCCGTCCACGAGCGACCCAGCTCGCCCACCAGCTCCCTGAGCAGCGGCAGGCTGACGCCGACCACGTTGTGGAAGTCGCCGTCGATCCCGGTCACGAACGCACCGCCGAAGCCGTCGACCGTGAACGCGCCGGCCACGACCAACGGTTCGCCGGTCGCGACGTACGCCGCGATCTCCTCGTCGCTCACGTCCGCGAAGTGCACGGTCGTCGACGCGGTCGCGGCGGCCACCTGGCCGGTGGCCGTGTCGTGGAGGCAGTGGCCGGTGCGGAGCACACCGGACCGTCCGCGCATCGCCTGCCAGCGGCGTACGGCGTCCTCCGCGTCGTCGGGCTTGCCGAGGGCCCGGCCGTCGAGGTCGAGCACGGAGTCGCAGCCGAGCACGAGCGCCCCGGGCGGTACGCCGTCGCCCGCCACGACGGCCGCGCACTTGAGCTCGGCGAGCTGGAGTGCGAGCTCGGCCGGGGGCAGCCCCTCGAGCTGGGACTCATCGACCCCGGAGACGATCACCACCGGCTCGACGCCGGCGCTGCGCAGCGTGGCCAGGCGGGCGGGGGACTGGGAGGCGAGGACGAGGAGGGTCACGCGGGCGATTCAAGCACCGGCGCTTGAAGGACGGCCAGCTCGTCACCGAAGGCGCAGATCGCGAGGGTCGTGAGCGGGTCGCCCGGCGCGAGGTGCTCGGGGGCGCGCATCGAGATCATCACGTTGAGCAGCATCCCGTAGGCGACGAAGTCGCGGACCTGCTCGTCGTCCCACCCGGTGCGCTGGATGGTGGCGAACACCGAGCCCATGCACCGGCGGGCCGCGGCGGCGATCTCCGGCACGTCGCCGTTCGAGAAGCCGTGCATCATCACCTGCAGGAACTCGTGGTCGCGCAGCAGCTCGGTGTAGGCCAGGCCCATCCGCGCCTTGTCGTCCTCGCTCTCAGGGTCGAACGGCCGCTCGTCGAGGACCTCCTCGAAGGCTGCCGTGATCCGGCCGACCGACTCCTCGAACACCTCGAGGAAGAGCTCCAGCTTGGTGCCGAAGATGCGCACGACGTACGGCTGGGAGACACCGGCCTCCTTGGCGACGGCGTCGGTGCTGGTCCCGTGGTAGCCGCCGTGGGCGAACGCCCGGGTGCCGGCCTCCAGGACGAGCGCCCGGCGGTCCTCGGCAGACATCCGTCTGACTTTCTCCGCCTTCATGCTTGACATGTTATCAGTCGATTACTTAAGGTCGCAGCACAAGTAATCATTCAATGCCTTCCTGGATGGAGAATTCGATGACCACGCTCGACGAACCCCGGGTCGCAGGCCCGGACCGGCCCGCGGTTCGACGGCGCCAGCTCCCGGTGTGGGTCGCGATCGTGGCGGCCTCCCTCCCGATGTTCATGGCCACCCTCGACAACCTGGTGATGACGAGCGCGCTGCCGGTGATCCAGGCCGACCTCGGCTCCTCGGTCGGCCAGCTGTCCTGGTTCATGAACGCCTACACGTTGACGTTCGCGACCTTCATGCTTCCGGCCGCCACCCTGGGGGACCGGCTCGGCCGGCGCCGGATGATGCTCGCCGGCGTCGCCGTCTTCACGCTGGCGTCGGTCGCCTCGGCGCTCAGCACCTCCTCCGAGGCGCTGATCGCGGCCCGCGCGGTCCAGGGCCTCGGCGCCGCGGCGATCATGCCGCTCTCGCTCACGCTGCTGGCCGCGGCCGTCCCGCCGGCCATGCGGGCCGCCGCGATCGGGATCTGGGGTGGCGTCAGCGGCCTCGGCGTCGCGCTCGGCCCGGTGATCGGCGGCGCCGTCGTCGAGGGCGTGAGCTGGCAGGCGATCTTCTGGCTCAACGTGCCGGTCGCGCTGGTCGCGATCCCGTTGCTGGTCGTCGCGATCCCGGAGTCCAAGGGTGCCTGGCAGAAGCTCGACCCGTTCGGCGTGCTGCTGCTCGGCGGCGCGGTCTTCCTCGGGATCTGGGGCATCGTGCACGGCAACGACGACGGCTGGAGCGACCCGAGCGTGCTCGGCCCGCTGGTCCTGTCCGGCCTGTTGCTGCCGGCGTACGTCCTCTGGGCGCGCGGCCGGGCCCACGCCGTGCTCCCACTGCGGCTCTTCTCCGCTCGGAAGTTCACGGTCGCCAACGTCATCTTCCTGATGTTCACGCTCGGCATGTTCGGCACCGTCTTCCTGCTCGCGCAGTACCTCCAGGTCGTGCAGGGCTACAGCCCGCTCGGGGCCGGCCTCCGCACGCTGCCGTGGACCGCGGCCCCGATGGTGGTCGCCCCGATCGCCGGCGCACTCGTCGGCCGGCTGGGCTACCGGGCCCTGCTCTTCACCGGCCTGGTGCTGCAGACGGTCTCGCTGGTCTGGTTCTCGGTGATCACCGAGAACGGCTCGTCGTACTCGGCCTTCCTCGTCCCGCTGGTCCTGGCCGGCGTCGGGATGGGCCTGGTGTTCGCGCCGGGGGCGTCGATGGTGCTCGACGGGCTGCCGGACAGCGACTTCGCGATCGCCAGCTCGGCCAACTCCACGATCCGCGAGTTCGGTGTGGCGCTCGGCATCGCCGTCCTGGTTGCGGTCTTCCTCGGCAACGGTGGCCAGATCACCCCGGCCGGGTACGACGGTGCGATCGGCCCGGCGCTCCTGACGGGTGCCGCTGCGGTGGCCGTCGCCGCGATCGCCAGCCTGTTCGCGCCCGGCCGCAAGGCCTGAGCGGGAGGGGCGCGCCGCCTTGACATGATGGCGGCGTGCTCCTTCGTCGACCTCCTCGTGTGTCAGCGTCCCGCCTGCTGGCCGCGTGCGTGCTCGCCGCCCTGGCGACCCTCACCGCGTGCTCGAGCAGCGACGGCTCCGGGTCCGACCCGGGCTCGCCGGACACGAGTCGCGACGCGCAGGCGGTGAACCCGTACGCCGACCACGACCAGTTCGCGGACCCGAACTCGAAGGCGGCCCAGGCAGCCTCGGCCGCGAAGGCGGACGGCGACAACGCCAGCGAGGACGTGTTCACCCGCCTCGCCGGGACGCCCCAGGGCATCTGGCTGACGCCGGAGGAGTACCCCGCCGGCTCGGTCGGCCCGTTCGTCGCCCAGGCCGTGGCGGCCGCCGACAAGGCCGGTCAGGTCCCCACCTTCGTGATCTACGGCGTCCCCGACCGCGACTGCACCGGCCAGCACTCCGCCGGAGGCCTGGCTGCCGACCAGTACGGACCCTGGGTCGGCGAGATCGCGGACGCCGCCGGCGCCGGCGGCGAGGTGGCCGCGGTCGTCGAGCCCGACGGGCTGTCCTCGCTCCTCGAGTGCGGAGACCGCGACGAACGGGTGGGGCTGATCGCCGACGCCTCCCACCGCCTCGCCGACGCGGGCGTGACGACGTACATCGACGGCGGCCACTCCCACTGGAACGACCCCGCTGAGCTCGCTCCGCTGCTCGAGGACGCCGGCGTCGCCGACGTCCGCGGGTTCTCCTCCAATGTCTCGAACTTCCAGAGCGACGAGGACGAGCAGGCGTACGGCGAGGAGCTCAGCGCGCTGCTCGACGGAGCGCACTACATCGTCGACACCGGCCGCAACGGGTTCGGCGCGACCAAGGACTGGTGCAACCCGCCGGGGCGCGCGTTCGGCACCGAGCCGGGGGCCGGATCGAGTGCAGAGCACCTGGACGCGTACGTGTGGGTGAAGCCGCCCGGAGAGAGCGACGGCGAGTGTGGCGGCGGGCCGCCGGCCGGGCAGTTCTGGGCCGATCGGGCGCTGGCGCTGGCTGCGGCGTCGGGTTGGTGAGACTGCCGCGTGGTTGCGGGCGGGGTTCCCTCGCAGGCGTTGTTAGCATCACCAGCATGGAACCGGGTAGCCAGTGGGTCGCTGTCATCATCGAGGACGACCCCGACGTGCGCGACCTGATCGACATCGTGCTGACCCAGTCCGGTTTCACGACGATCGTCACCGAGAACGGCACCGACGGCGTCGAGGCGGTCCGCAAGCACAACCCGCTGATCACGACGCTCGACGTGAACATGCCCGGGATGGACGGCTTCGCGGTCGCCAAGCGGCTGCGCGAGTTCAGCAGCACCTACCTGATCATGATCACCGCACTGGCGGACGAGATCGACGTGGTGCAGGGCTTCGAGGCAGGCGCGGACGACTACCTCGTCAAGCCGTTCCGGCCGCGTGAGCTGCGCGCCCGCGCCGACTCGATGCTGCGGCGCCCGCGCACCCGGGTGGACAAGCCGCGCGCGTGGGCCGAGACCGATCAGGAGCCGGAACCGGCTGCCCCGGCGACGCCGACCTCGTGGGCCGCCCCAGCTGCGCGCGACCTCGCCGAGTCCCACCCGCTCGCTCCGCTGCCGACGCAGCCGGCAGTCCAGCCAGCTGCGCCGCCGGCGTACGAGCCGCCGGCTGCCGCTGCTCCGCCCGTGCAGGCACCCACCCCGGCACCCCAGAAGCCGGTCGCGCCAGCCGCCCCGGCCGCCCGGCACGGTGCGGTCACGGCCGACCCGGGCACGGGGTGGATGCGCTTCAACGGCCTGGCGCTCAACCACGAGACCCGGCTCGTCACCGTCCACAACTCGTCGGTGGACCTGACCCGCACCGAGTTCGACCTGCTCGCCTCACTGATGAGCACCGGTCGCCGGGTGCGCAGCAAGGCCGACCTGGTGCTCACCATGCGTGGCCAGCAGTACGTCACGTCGTACTTCGTCAACGAGGCCGACAAGCGCTCGGTCGAGGTCCACATCGCCAACCTGCGACGCAAGCTCGGCGACGACGCAGCCACGCCGCGCTACGTCGAGACCGTGCGGGGCGTCGGCTACCGGCTCGCCGAGGGCGCCTAGTGTCGCGCGCCAGCGCTCGTGCTTCGCGATGGTGACTACGGGTGCTCGTGGGGCGGTTGCGGTCGCGGACAGTGAGTGCCGGCCTGGCGAAGCGCGCACGGACCGCGTTGCTCGCGGCCGAGGGGCGTGGGGAACCGCGAGATCGCGCAGCGAGTCGGTGCGTCTCCGACCACGGTGATCCAGGGGCGCGAGCACAACGGCCAACGCGGCCGCGCGGGGCCCGAGGATCCGCGCCTGGTCGGTCGAGCACTCGCGGTTCACGATCCACTTCACCCTGAGCCACGCGTCGTGGATGAGTCTCGTCGAGGTCTGGTTCGGCATCGTCGAGCGACAGGCCATCCGAGGCGGCGTCTGTAAGTCAGCCAAGGACCTGAATGCCAAGATCCGGGCCTTCATCGACGGCTGGAACGACCCGTCCCACCCATTCGTCTGGACCGAGACCGCAGACCCGATCCTCGCGAAGGCCAGCCGTCCAACAATGTCAAGTCCGCGGCACTAGTCACCAGCAGGAGAGACGGCTATTGACGACGGGTCATCCCGCTCACTAGGTTCGCGACTGCGACTAAGGGTTGCCTTACCTAACCCCTGGGCATTCCGGTCGCCACGAGACGGTGAGAACCGGGGCGCGCCTCCTGACAAGATCCGCGCCCCGGCCGCCTCGCCGACTCGCGACTCCGCACCGAGGTGCGGCTCCATCGGGTCGCCGGCTCGGCGACCCGCCACATTAGGAAGGCGAACCACGCATGTCAATCAGGAAGACCACCGCGATCGCGGTCACCGCGATCGTCGCCTCGCTGCTCACCCCCGGGAGCGCGCAGGCCGCCGTACCGACCGGCACCACCGAGGTGACCTGGAATGTGCGGACCAGCTGGGTCAACTACGTGACCAACCCGGCCTGGTACCTCGGCTTCGGCCAGGGCACCGTGACCACGACCGCGAGTAACGGCGGCACCTCGTCGCCCGCGCCCGGCAGCGCCACGACCACGTGGGGCGGGACGTACGACGAGTCCGCGTACAGCTACGACTTCGGCGTCGCCAGCGACACCGGCTCCCCCCGCACCACCACGCTGCAGGGCGGGCTCGACTTCGACCTGAGCGCGCACTCCATCGACATCTCGCTGACGAACCTGAGGATCGTCGACAACCCCTCCGGCGACGAGAAGCTGCGCGTCAACGGCAGCTACGACCCGCTCAGCGGCGGACCCGTCACGCTCACGAACGTCGACGCGTTCACGATCGCCGAGACCGCCAGCGGCGGCGTCTACGCCGTCACCCTCACCGCCGCCGGTGCCGCCATCTTCAACGGCGGCTCGAACGGCAGCTACGCCGCCGGCGACCAGTTCGGCTCGGTCGGCTTCAGCTGACGCACCACCGGCCGGCCGCCGTTCCGCTCGGGACCCGGGGCGGCGGCCGGTCGCCGTACCCATCCCTGACGTCTCCCCAGACACCTGCCCAGAAACCTGGAGACCCCGCATGACCACGTCCCCACGCCCGCTTCTCGCCAGCGTCCTCACCCTGAGCCTCGCGGCCGCCGCCCTGGTCGCCACGCCCTCACCCGCCCGCGCGGACTGGAGCTCGTCCTCGACCGCGGTCCCCGAGGGGCCGGTCGGGGAGGAGGTCGAGTCGGACCGTCGGCTGGGCGGCGAGCTCGCCGTCGCGCGGGACGGTACGACGTGGTTCGCGTGGGTTCAGGACGCGATGACCAGCCCGCTCCCGAGCCAGCAGCGGGTCCTCGTGACCAAGCGGCCCGCGGGCGGCTCCTGGGAGGCGCCGGTCGTCGTCGGCACGGTCACCCGGACCACGAACTCCTACCCCACCGGCAACGACGTCGAGCTCGCGCTCGACGGTGCCGGCCGGCCGACGGTCGCCTGGAACGAGCTGACCGGCACCGTGGCTGCACCGACCACCCAGACGGTCCTGGTGCACACCCGCTTCCTCGGCAGCACCGGCGAGTGGGGCGCCGTCACCGACTTCAGCTCCGCGATGACCCTGAACCCGCTGGAGGCTCCGCTGACCCTCGACGTCGGTCACGATGGCGCCGCCGCGCTCGCCTGGCAGGGCACCGACGGCGTGCACCTCGCCCGTCGTGCCGACGGGACCTGGGGCAACTCGGAGGTCGTCGAGCCGACCAGCGTCGCGAAGATCCCCGACACCGTGGGTCTCGGCCGTGACCAGGAGGGCCGGCTGACCCTGCTCTGGCGTTCCTGGGACGCGACCGCGTCAGCCTGGGACGTCCGAGCCCGTGTCCACAACGGCTCCGACTGGGCCGGCGCCGCCGTGACCCTGCAGGAGGACGCGACGGTCGCCGCGCGCGCCACCCTGGCGGTCGACAGCAGTGGCGCCGCCGTCGCGGCCTGGGGCACGAACGACGGCGCCCGGGCCGCTGTCCGGACCGCGACGGCCACCGGGTTCGGCTCCCCGGTCACGCTCTCCTCCGGTGCCGCCAACACGGTGGCCGACCCGGTCGCCAGCGCGAGCTACCGGCAGACCGCCGGTACCGGTGTGCCGTCGGCCGTCTTCGATGCCTACGGGACCGCGACCGTGGTCTGGCCCGAGGCCTCGCCGGCGCCGCGCGTCGCGTACGCCGAGGTCGGCCGCACCGGCGCCTGGACCGACCCGGCCACGCTGGCACTCGACGGCGACGCCAACACGCCTCCGGCCGCCCCGAAGGTAGTGGTCGGCCGCGACGGCGAGGCCGCCGCGGTATGGAACCGGAGGATCGCCATCGTCGGCGGCGCCTTCCTCGGCGGCCAGGTCGTCGTCAGCGAGCGCGACGCCGGCACCACGTCCTGGAGCGCTCCGGAGGTGTACACGACCCCGAGCAACGGCAGCTACGCGGCCATCAGCGCGCTCGGCCTCAACAACTCGGCCAACGTCGGGCTCGTCGGTGACGGCGCGGGCGACGTGACGGTGGCGTGGACGCCGTACGCCAGCCACGCCGCGGCCGGCATCCAGACCAACCAGGTGGTCGACCGGCCCGGCGCGCGCGCCGCGTCGCTCGAGTGGACCGCCCGTGGGGTGGGCGGGTCATCGAACATCCGGAGCTGGCTCAACTACCTGCGGACCGACTGGGCCTCGCCCGGCGAGGCCTGCCCGCACGGCCTGCACGAGGTCCAGGTCGCCGACGGCGCGACCATGCCCGGGGCCGAGGACGACTCGTCGTGGCGGTTCGCCCAGGTCGGCGCCTCGATGGACGCGAGCGGCCGCACAATCGTCCAGTACGACGGCGAGCTGCGCTGGGTCATGGAGGCGCACTGCATCGACATCCGGCTCCGCGACCCGCGCCTGGAGATCGCGGCCGACGGCCTGACCGCGCGGCTCTACGCGTCCGGCCTGACCAACGGCAGCATGAGCGAGGCGATCGGCGGTAACCCGAGCACCACCCCGTTCGCCAACCTCCGCGTCCTGGAGATCGACCTCGCCGGCGCCGGGCCCCGCCCGGGCGGCGGCACCGACACCTGGCTCTCGGCCCGGGCGACGCTGGCCTCCGCGGCGGCATCGACGCTCGGCCTGGACCTGTACGCCGACCGGCCCTTCGGCTTCGTCACCGTCACCGCTCCCGACGACCTCGACCTGGCCCCGGCCATGACGGTCACCGGCTCCACGACCACGACGTACGGCGCCGCCGGCACCGTCACCGTCAACGTGCCCGGCGCAACCGGCGACGTCGTCCTCTCGGGCGCCGGTGCCGACCTGACCCAGTCCCTCGTCGGAGGCACCGCGACCTTCGCGCTGCCCCGCACGCTCGGCGCGGGCCCGCACGTCCTGACGGCGGCGTATGCCGGTGACACGACGTACGCCCCCCGCTGGGCGTCGCACGCGCTCACCGTCGAGAAGGCCACACCCGCGGTCGGCGTCAGCGCACCGGCCGTCACCGACGGCACCGCGGCCAGCGTGACCGTCTCGGTGCCGGGCGCGACGGGCGCGGTGACCCTCACCGGCGCCGGCGACCCGGTCACCGCGGACCTGGTCTCCGGCGCGGCCACGCTCACGCTGCCGGTCCTCCCGGTCGGCAGCCACGACCTGAGCGTGGCGTACGGCGGCGACGCCAACAATGACGAGGCGACCGGCACCGCGACCCTGGTGGTCGGCGTGGCCCCGGCCCGGTCGACGACGACCGTGACCCTGGGCAGCCCGACGACCCGCTACGGGACGGCGACGACCGCGACGGTCGCGGTCACCGCCCCCGACACGAACCCGACCGGCCCCGTATCGGTCGTGGTCGGCGGCCGCACCCTGACCGGCACCCTCGACGGCGGCCGCGCGACCCTCCGGCTGCCGGCCGACCTGACGCCGGGCCAGCAGGCCGTGCGGGCGTCGTACGCCGGAGCGGACGGCGTGACCGCGTCCACCGGGACCGCGACCCTCACGGTGGCCAAGGCGACCCCGCGGATCCGGCTGGCGCTCGTGAAGAAGCGGGTCGCCCGGAGCAAGCGGGCGAAGGTGACCGTGCGGGTCGACGTGCCCGGCGCCACCGGCATCGCCCCGGCGGCGAAGGTCGTCATCAAGGTCGGCCAGCGCACCCTGGTCACGAAGCGGGTGATCGTCGGTGTCACCGGCACCGTCACCCTGAGCCTGCCGCGCCTCGCCCGGGGCAGCCATCGCCTGAGGGCGACCATCGGCGCGACGCCGCTGCTGCTCGGCACCACGAGTGCCGTGCGCGTGCTGAAGGTCCGGTAGACCGGGCTTGGTTCCGGGCGGGCCGGTCGGCCCGCCCGGAACCGCACGTCGTGAACTAGAGCGCGGCGAGAAGAAGCGGATGCTTGGTGACTAGTTCGCGTTGACCGGGATCGACTGCGCCTCGGTGGGCTCGTCGGACGAGAAGATGGCGATCGGCACCTTCTGCTTGATCTGCTCCTTGTAGAAGGTGTCCGAGCCGGCGCGACGTTCGATCCACACCGTGGCCGAGAAGGTCAGCACGAGCCCGGCGGTGTCGTCTGCCATCGGCCCGATCTTCTGGTTGCGCAGCTCGAAGGCGCCCTTCGGCGAGGTGATGAGCATGCCGTACTTGGTCGACACCGGCTCGGGGTCGAACGTGGCCTTCTTGGCGACGACGTTGAACTCGTAGGGCTGCTCGGGCTCGCCGCCACCGGATCGCCTGGTCTCGGATGTCACCTTCATCCGGTCGAGGTAGACCAGGCGCTTGGTGTCGAACGGCGCGCGCAGCGGTTGATCGAGGTCGTAGGCCTGGAAGGTGAAGGAGAAGTACTTGTTGCCCTTCGGGAACCACTCGTTGGTGCGCGGCGTCGACTTGGTCGGGTAGAGCGTGTAGACGAAGTCGACACCGTTCACGTCGATGTGCGACTGGAAGGTGCCGTCCCGGGTGAACTGGGAGTCGAACGGCGTCTCGGACGCCGTCGGGGAGGCGGACGGCGTCTCGGCAGGGTCGTCGTTGCCGGTGAGGCCGTCGAGGGCCGAGCAGCCGGAGAACGCCGCCATCGCGACGACGACGCTCAGGACGCCGGCCGGCCCCCGGATGTGCAGGCGCGGGCGGGTGCTGGTCATGGCGTGCTCCTGGGAGTCGGGGGAGGTGGTCGTGCGGCGGGTCATGCCTTGAAGCCGCGGTAGCGCTTCATGGCCTTGATGCACATCCACGCGGTCTGGAGCACGGTGATGACACCGAGGATCGGCCAGCTCACGGCGAGGATGTCGGACCGCAGCCCGATCGGCAGCTGCAGCCAGATCGCCGCGGACACCACGAAGATGAACGCGAACGCGACGAACGGATAGGTCCAGGCGATGCCCTTGCCGCGCTCGGCCTTCGCCTGGGCGGCCCAGTTGTCAGTCTGCTGGCGGCTGAAGAACTTCAGCCAAGCGCGGATGAAGTGACCCATCCGGATGACCATGTAGCTCTCGGCCGGGATGATCAGCAACGAGAACAGGTAGTCGCGCCGATTGGCGAACTCCATGGACCGGGCCACCCGGAAGTTCAGCCAGATCGAGGCGAACGGCGGGATCAGCCACCAGGGGCTGAACACGAACGCGTGGATGTTGAGCGATCCCGCGAGCAGCAACACGAACAGCACGCGCGTCGTGATGTTGATGACCATCGACATGTGCTCGAACCAGCGCAGCCGCAGGTTGGGGTGGAACGGCTGACCCTTGGTGTCACCACGCTGGCCGGGCCACATCAGGTCGATGGCGCCGAAGTTCCACTTGACCTGCTGGGCGTCGAGCGAGCGCAGCGTGTCCATGCCGCCGACGTGCGCCCGGGCGCGGGCGCTGATCTTGGTGAGGTAGCCCGCGCTCTTGATCTGGAGCGACAGCAGCGAGTCCTCCACCTCGCTGTCGCTGACCCACGGGGTGCGCTGGTGGCTGTCGCGCAGGACGTCGCGCAGGGCCTGGGTGGAGAAGATCGAGAACTGGCCGCCGAGGACCGCCATGTTGCGGCCCTTGAGCAGGTTCTGCATGTTGAACGCCGAGAACTGGGCCCGCTGACCTGCGATGAGGAACTTCGCCATCCAGCCGTCGAGGGCGCTGTCGTCGATGGAGTAGATCGCGGAGATGCCGCCGATCCGGTCGTCGCTGGAGATCTCGTCGACCAGGTGCTGGATCGCGTCCGGCTCGGGCGTGGTGTCGCCGTCGACGCCCAGCAGGTAGTCCATCGTCTCGACGAGCGAGTAGCCGTAGTTGAGCGCCCCGACCTTCTTGTCGGGGTTCTTGCCGATGTCGTGGACGTAGATCGCCGTCTCCTGCTCACCGGTCGGCGTCATCCGCTTGTGCGGGCCGGCGTAGTGGCTGGCGATCTCGACGGAGTCGTCGGAGGAGTTGTTGATGATGACGTGGATGGCGTCGGGCAGCCGGGTCTGCTGGAGCAGCGAGTCCAGCACGCCCGCGATCGTCTCGGCCTCGTTGTACGCCGGGATGATGCAGCCGACGGTGGGACGGTAGGTCGGGAGGTCGTCGACCTCGTCCTGGTACTGGTGCTCGTACGCCGCCAGGTCCGGGTCAGCGATCCGGAGGTACGGGTCGTCCGCCTCCAGCTGCGTCCTCGTGTCGTTGACGTCCAACGTCGTCCTCGTCTCCGTGCCCCGCGGCTGCCGCCCGATGCGACCGCCCCTGTGTCTCCAGTGTGAGGACCGTGCCTCAAGGCGCCCCACCGGAAACCCCCAAGATCTCCCTAAGTATGGGCGAGGGGACCGTTCAGGTCGCCGTTCAGCGGGGAAGCGAGCTGGAGCGCCAGCCGCCCGGCCCGTGCGGGAGCGTACGGCGGACCGTGCGGTGGCGCGCCGACCACTCCGGCGTACGCCGCGGCTCGGCTGTCGGTGCCGTCCGCAGGGCGCTGAACACGGCGACGATGGCCGCGATCTCCTCCGGCGTTGCATCCGCGTTGATGATGCGGAGGGTGGGGGGAGCGGCTTCACTGCCCGTGGTTGAGCCTGCCTCTTGGCTTCCTGTGGTCTCAGCCATCTCCTCGCCCGGCCTTTCTTCTCGGCTCACTGTCCGCTTCGCGCCGAGTCGGCGCAAAGTGACCCTTCCCCCGCTTCGCTCCTCCGGGTCACTTTGCGCCGACTCGGCGGAAACTCCCTCGGGGTTGTTGCTCTTGGGGTTGTTGCTCTTGGGGTGCTGTTCCTGGTCTTTACAGGGGGATGTTGCCGTGCTTCTTGGCGGGGAGGGTCTCGCGCTTGCTGCGGAGCAGGCGCAGGGCGCGGACGATCTCGACGCGGGTCTCGTGGGGGGTGATGACGGCGTCGACGTAGCCGCGCTCGGCCGCGATGTAGGGGTTGGCCAGGGTGGTCTCGTACTCGTCGATCAGCTCGGCGCGCTTGGCCTCGACGTCGCCGCCGTCGTCCGCGACCTTCTTGAGGGTCTTGCGGTGCACGATGTTGGCGGCGCCCTGGGCGCCCATGACGGCGATCTGGGCCGTCGGCCAGGCGAGGTTGATGTCGGCACCGAGGTGCTTGGAGCCCATGACGTCGTATGCGCCGCCGTACGCCTTGCGGGTGATGATCGTGACGAGCGGGACGGTGGCCTCGGCGTACGCGTAGATCAGCTTGGCGCCGCGCCGGATGATGCCGTTCCACTCCTGGTCGGTGCCGGGCAGGAAGCCGGGGACGTCGACGAAGGTCAAGACCGGGATGTTGAACGCGTCGCAGAACCGCACGAACCGGGCGGCCTTCTCGGACGCGTCGATGTCGAGGGTGCCGGCGAACTGCATCGGGTTGTTGGCGACGACGCCGACCGGGTGGCCCTCGACGCGGCCGAACCCGATGACGATGTTGGGCGCGAAGAGCTCTTGGACCTCGAGGAAGTCTTCGTCGTCGACGACCGCGGTGATGACGTCGCGGATGTCGTAGGGCTGGTTCGGGGAGTCCGGGATGATCGTGTCCAGCGCACGATCCAGGTCCGAGATCTCGGTGTCCGCGGCCTCTCCGTACGTCGGAGCCTCGTCGAGGTTGTTCTGCGGCAGGTAGGACAGCAGCGCCTTGACGTACTCGATCGCGTCGTCCTCGTCGGAGCCCATGTAGTGGGCGTTGCCGGACTTGGTGTTGTGCGTCCGCGCGCCGCCGAGGTCCTCCATCGAGACGTCCTCGCCGGTGACGGTCTTGATGACGTCGGGGCCGGTGATGAACATGTTGGAGGTGCCGTCGACCATGATCGTGAAGTCGGTGACCGCGGGGGAGTAGACGTGCCCGCCGGCGCAGGAGCCCATGATCATCGAGATCTGCGGGATGACGCCCGAGGCGTGCACGTTGCGGCGGAAGATCTCGCCGTACAGGCCGAGCGAGACGACGCCCTCCTGGATGCGGGCGCCGGCGCCCTCGTTGATGCCGATGATGGGGCAGCCGGTCTTGATGGCGAGGTCCATCACCTTGGTGATCTTCTCGCCGTACACCTCGCCCAGCGAACCGCCGAAGACGGTGAAGTCCTGGGAGAACACGCAGACCTGGCGGCCGTCGATGGTGCCGTAGCCGGTGATCACGCCGTCGCCGTACGGCCGGTTCTTCTCGAGGCCGAACGCCGTCGAACGGTGCCGGGCGAGCTCGTCGAGCTCGACGAACGAGCCCTCGTCGAAGAGCAGCTCGATCCGCTCGCGGGCCGTCTTGCGACCCTTGGCGTGCTGCTTCTCGACCGCCTTCGCCGAGCCGGCGTGGACGGCCTCGTCGAGGCGCCGATCCAGGTCGGCCAGCTTGCCCGCCGTCGTGTGGAGGTCGATGTCGGCGGGGACGTCGGTCCCCTCGCCGGGCTGTGCACTCGACTGCGCGCTCATCGCTGGGCACTCATTTCTGGTGGCTCCTCCTGGGCATGGGGTTGGGACCGTGGGCCAATGTAGTGCCCGTGACCTCCCCGTCGATGCGACGCTCATCACTCGAACCCGCTCCGCTCGCGGCGCTGGCCCCCGACCTGGTCGTCGAGGTGCTGGACACGACGACCTCGACCAACGCGGTGGCCGCCGCCCGCGCCCGCGACGGCGCGCCCGAGGGGCTGGTCGTCGTCGCCGAGCACCAGACCGCGGCGCGGGGACGTCTGGACCGCACCTGGGAGTCGCCGCCGCGGTCGTCGGCGGTGTTCTCGATGGTGCTGCGCCCGACCGTGCCGCTCGCGAGCTGGCCGTGGCTGCCGCTGCTCACCGGCCATGCGCTGGGCAAGGCTCTGCGCACCGAGGGGTACGACGTAGGCGTGAAGTGGCCCAACGATCTGCTGATCGGCGACAAGAAGATCGCCGGGATCCTGATCGAGCGGGTCGAGACGCCCGACGGTCCGGCAGCGGTCGTCGGCGTCGGGATCAACGCGAGCCTGACCGAGGCCGAGCTCCCGGTGCCGACCGCGACCTCGCTCGCGATCGAGTCGGGCGTCGAACCCGACCGGACCGCTCTGCTGGTGACCCTGCTCCGGTCGCTGCGCGAGGCGTACGACGCCTGGCAGGTCGGCGGGGAGGAGGCGACGACTCGCCTGCGCGCGTCGTACGCCGCCGCGTGCGTGACCATCGGGCGCGACGTCCGGGTCGAGCTGCCCGGCGGGGCCGCGCTGACCGGCCGGGCGACCGGAGTCGACCCCGGGGGTCGACTGATCGTCACCGGGCCCGACGGAGAAACCGCCGTGGGCGCGGGTGACGTGGTCCACGTGCGGGCCACCGATCGGTGACATGATCGCCCCGTGGCCATCTCACCGAAGCTGTTGAACGAGGGCGAAAAGGTCGTCATCGACACGCGCACCCACGTCAAGGCACTGATCTTCCCGATCTTCATGCTGGTCCTGTTCCTCGCGATCGGCACGTTCGTGCAGGTCAAGATCGACCAGGGCATCCTGACCAACGGGGCGTGGATCCTGGTCGCCGTCGGGATCATCTGGTTCGTGCTGCGACCGCTGGTCATCTGGGCGACCGCGACGTACACGTTCACCGACCGCCGGCTGATCACGCGTACCGGTGTGATCGTCCGCCGTGGGCACGACATGCCCCTCGCGCGGATCAGCGACATCGCCTACGAGTTCGGACCGATCGACCGGTTGCTCGGGTGCGGAACGCTGCTGATCTCCGATGCCAGCACGCACGGCACCATCAAGCTGCACGACATCCCGCGGGTCGAGGAGACCCAGCGCACGCTGAACCTGATGCTGCAGAAGATCCATGACCCCGCGGCAGGACATGACGACGGAGCCTGAACCAACCGAGCCTGACGCACGCCCTGGCCCCGAGGACCTCGAACGAGCGATCCTCGGTCAGGAGGTGGAGTTCAACGCGCTCGAGGTGGCCGCTGCCACCGGGGTGACGCTGGCGGAGGCGCGCCGGCTGTGGCGCGCCCTCGGGTTCCCCGAGCACGGGGTCGAGAACGCGTACACCGACGCCGACACCGAGGCCCTGTCGACGATGATCAGCGCCGTACGCGCGGACCTGTTCGACTTCGACCTCGCGGTGAACCTGACCCGGGCTGTCGGCCAGACCATGGCCCGGCTCGCGGACTGGGAGGTCTCGACGCTGGTGTCGCGGGTGGACGAGCTGGCCGCCGGCCCCGACAGCGACGAGGGCCGTACCGGGTCGGCGCTGCGGCTGATCGAGCAGATCAAGGGCCCGTTCGAGGACCTGCTGATCTACGTGTGGCGGCGCCACCTCGCGGCCGCCGTGGCTCGCGTCGAGGCGATGCGGTCCAACGAGGAAGACCTCAACACCGTCCAGCTCACGGTCGGCTTCGCCGACATCGTCAGCTTCACGGCCCTCTCCAACCGGCTCACCGAGGAGCGGATCGGTGACCTGGTCGAGCTCTTCGAGTCCCGGTGCTCCGACGTCGTCACCGTCCACGGTGGCCGCGTGATCAAGAGCATCGGCGACTCGGTGCTGTTCGTCAGCGAGGACCCGATCGGCGCCTACAACATCGCGGAGGGGATCATCAACGTCGTCGGCCGCGACTCGCGGATGCCCGATATCCGGCTGGGCCTGGCCACCGGCTCGGTCGTGATGAGACTCGGCGACGTCTTCGGCCCGCCGGTCAACCTGGCCGCCCGGCTCACCGCCGTGGCCCGGCGCAATCGGATCATCATCGACGCGACGACCGCCGGGCTGCTGCCCGACGACGAGTTCGAGACCCGCCGGCTCCCGGCGCGGCCGGTCCGCGGCTTCGGCATCGTCGAGCCGCTCACCGTCCGCCGCTCCTGAGCTCGTACCGGCTTCTTCGTACCTAGTTCTCCCTAGTTTTTCGTCATTCGCCCACGTGACGCGCGTCACTTTTCTACGGTGGGCCAATGATCGAGGTGCAGGAGATCAGGCTCGATCCCGACCAGCGCCGGACCTGGCGCGGGGACGAGGAGATCGTGCTGTCGCGCAAGGAGTTCGATCTCCTGCACCTGCTGATGGCACATGCCGGCGAGATCGTCAGCCGGGAGGAGCTCATGCTCGAGGTCTGGCACACCACGTTCTTCACCTCGTCGAAGACGATCGACGTGCACCTGGGGTGGGTACGCCGCAAGCTCGGTGACGACAGCCGCAATCCGCACCTGATCACGACCATCCGCGGCCAGGGGCTGCGCTTCGAGACCGAGGACCTCCGAACTCCCAACTGACGGCACGCTCTACTCTTGGCCCGTGCCTGTGCCGGACCCTACTCACGCGCCCACGCTCGCCGTGATCGGCGGCGGTCAGCTGGCCCGGATGATGGCCGAGCCGGCCGCCGCGATGGGAGTGCCGCTGCGGCTGCTCGCCGAGGCGGAGGGAGTGTCCGCCGCGCAGGTGATCGCGGACCACCAGGTCGGCGACTACCGCGACCTCGCCACGCTGCGCGCCGTCACCGCCGGCTGCCCGGTGGTGACCTTCGACCACGAGCACGTCCCGACCGAGCACCTGCACGCGCTCGAGGCCGACGGCATCGCCGTGCGCCCCGGACCAGACGCGCTCGTCCATGCCCAGGACAAGGGCGTGATGCGCAAGCGGCTGGCCGAGCTCGGCGTCCCGTGCCCGCGCAATGCCATCGTCGCGACGGTCGCGGACATCGAGGCGTTCGGCTTCCCCTGCGTGCTCAAGACGACGCGGGGCGGGTACGACGGCAAGGGCGTGTGGTTCGTCCGCTCGGTCGATGCTCTGTCGGAGGTGGCGGTCGAGGCGTTCGCCGCGGCCGACGCGAGCGGCGTCCGGCTGCTCGCCGAGGAGCTCGTCGACTTCCGTCGCGAGCTGTCCGCGCTGGTCGCGCGCTCGCCGAGCGGCCAGGCGGCGTCGTACCCCATCGTCGCCTCGACCCAGAAGGACGGCATCTGCCACGAGGTGGTCGCGCCAGCGCCGGACCTCTCGCCGGAGCTCGCGGGCCAGGCGCAGGAGATCGCGCTGCGCATCGCCGGGGCGCTCGACGTCACCGGCGTGCTGGCGGTCGAGCTCTTCGAGACCAATGACGGCCGAGTACTGGTCAACGAGCTCGCGATGCGCCCGCACAACACCGGCCACTGGACGCAGGACGGCGCGGTCACCTCGCAGTTCGAGAACCACCTGCGCGCCGTCCTCGACCTGCCGCTCGGCTCGCCGGCGCCGCGGGCGCGGTGGACCGTGATGGTCAACATCCTCGGCGGGCCTGACGCGACCGTTGGCCGTCTGTACGACGGGTATCCGCACGCCCTCGCGCGCGACCCGCACCTGCGGGTGCACCTCTACGGCAAGGACCTCCGTCCGGGACGCAAGGTCGGGCACGTCAACGCCTACGGCGACGACCTCGACGAGTGTCTCGAGCGAGCCCGGCACGCGGCCGCGTGGTTCCGGGGAGATCTTGGAAACGAGAGTGAATGACCATGGCTGACTCCGCCGCCCGTGTCGGCATCGTGATGGGATCCGATTCGGACTGGCCGGTGATGAAGCTGGCCGCCGAGGCGCTCGCCGAGTTCGACATCGCCTACGAGGCCGACGTGACGTCCGCGCACCGGATGCCCGAGGAGATGCTCGAGTACGGCCGCTCGGCCGCGGACCGCGGACTGTCGGTGATCATCGCCGGCGCCGGCGGTGCGGCCCACCTGCCGGGGATGCTCGCGTCCGTGACGCCGCTGCCGGTGATCGGCGTACCGGTCCCGCTGAAGTACCTCGACGGCATGGACTCGCTGCTCTCGATCGTGCAGATGCCGGCCGGCGTGCCGGTCGCCACGGTCGCCATCGGGGGTGCCCGCAACGCCGGCCTGCTCGCCGTTCGCATCCTTGCCGCGACCGACCCGGTGCTGCAGGCGCGGATGCGCACCTTCCAGGCCGACCTCAAGAACACCGCCCAGGAGAAGGGCGAGGTCGTCCGCAACGACGCCGGCCACCGCAAGGTTGGCTTCTAGCAACCACACCCGTGACGGCCGCGACGGCGACAGTTCCTCGGGCACGCGTCGGCACCAGCGCGCACGCGGCTGCCGCGACCGCGACGGTCGCAGCGAGGACGAACGTGGTCGACATGCCGATGCTGTCCGAGACGGCACCGGCTGCCGCGGAGCCGGCTGCCTGGCCGAGGACGAGCGCGACGAAGAGGACCGACGTGCCCGGGGCGGCCCGGTCGGGCACGAGCTGGGTCGTCCAGGCGATGAGCGCCGAGGACGCCGCGACGAATCCCCAGCCGAAGACCCCGCACGCGAGGGTGGCGAGCCGGTACCGGTCCGGCGCGAGGCCGAGAGTGGCGACCGCGACGGCGACGACCGAGGCGGTGAGCAACCACGCGCGTGACGGTTCCCGGGCGCTGAGCAGGCGCGCGCTGAGGACGGTGGCGGTGCCGCCGACGCCGATGGCGATCCAGGCGACGGTCGACGCGGAGCCGCTGGCTCCTGCCGAGACCAGGTGGGCTCGCCCGTACGTCCATACGGCAGCCGATGATGCGCCGAGCAGCACAGCCGCCGTCGCTGGTACGACGAGCGCGGACAGCCATCCTGTGCCGACGACCGACATGCCCGGGGTCGTGCCGGTGCGGTCTCGAGACCCGCTGCGACGATCGAGCAGCAGGACGCAGAGACCCGCCGCCGTGGTGAACGTCGCGCCGACCGCGAACCCGACCCGCCAGTCCGTCAGCAGCAGAGCCAGCAGCCCAGCTGCGACGAGGCCCGGGCCGGTGCCCGCGTTGACTGTCGCCTGCGCGCTGTCGACCCGGCCCGCAGGGAGGTTCCGTTCGACGATCGCCACCAGTCCCGGTGAGGCGAGGCCGGCACCCGTCGACGCCAGGACCGCGGAGGGCGCGAAGGTCGTCAGGTCGGACGCCAAGGCCATGCCGATCGACCCGATGGACGCGGTCGACAGTGCTCCCGCGACGAGCAGACGCGGCTGCTGCGACGCTGCGAGCCCGGCGAGTGCTCCGACGCAGTAGGCGATCGACGCACCGGTCGAGACGTAGCCCGAGACTGCGGACCCCATCGACACCGATGCCTGGATGTCCGGCAGGAACAGCCCGTAGGTCAGTCTCACCAGTCCATAGGTCCCGGCGATCAGACAGGTGCCTGCCGTGACGAGCAACCACTGGTGTGTCATCTCAAACGATAACGATCGTTTCATTTTAGGAGTCTAGAGTGTGGGAGTGGGCACGCGAGAATCGACCCGGACCAAGCTCCTGGACGCGACGGACGAGCTGCTCTTCTCCGTCGGCGCCACCCACACTCCCGTCGACCAGATACTGGAGCGCGCCGGGGTCTCACCCGCCACGCTGTACCGCGCGTACGACAGCAAGGAGGCGCTCATCGCCGCGGCTCTCGATCGACGCCACGGCGCGTGGCTGCAGGCCTGGGACGAGGCTGTGGCGCGAGCCGCTGATGAGCGGGGGCGCCTGTTGGCGGTCTTCGACGCGCTCGAGGAGTTCCGGCGGCGGCCGGACGGTGCGCGCTGGTGCGCGTTCCTCGGCACTGCCGCCGGGTACGTCGATCCGCCGCCCGTCCTGGCAGCAGCCATCCGGCAGGACAGCGACTCGATGCGGGAGCGGTTGCGACACCTCGCCGAGCCGCTGGCCGGTCCGCACGCTGTCCGACTCGCCGACGCCCTGATGGTGATCGTCTCCGGCCAGCTGGCGATGCGCCTCCGGCCGGGCCGACCCGTCGCGTCGGGGACCGCACGTGCCGTCGCCGAGCTGCTCGTGGACCACCCGGACAGCATCCGTCCCTCGAGCGGCGTGATCTCTTGACGCGCGGCGGTGCGGTCCGCACCGTTGTCCCATGCTGACGGCGAGCTGCGTGCGCTGCCCCGCTCCCGTGGCCGAGGCGACCGACGGCACCTGGTCCTGTCCCGACCACGGGGTCACCCGACCGCTGTGGCGCGCCGAGGAGGCGTCGTACGACGGCTTCGCCGAGCACCTGCGCACGGCGGCCGGCTTCCCGACGTACGTGCCGTGGCCGCTGAGCCCGGGCTGGTCGATGACCGACTTCGCGGCGGTCGCGACCGCACCGGGGCGGGCAACGGCGTCACTGACCTGCACCTCGGGGACCAGCGAGCTCGACGGACCGGTGGACGTGCTGGTGGTCGCCGAGGAGGCCGGCACCGGGCTGGGAGCGCGGTGCGCGGGCACGCGCTACACCGACCCCGGCTTCGAGATCGGGGAGCGGCCGCCGTCGGCGCGGGTGCGGATCGGCAGCCAGTCGGTCAACCTCTGGGACATCTCGACGAGCAGCGACGACGGCGAGTTCGACCGCTCCGTGCTCGCGGGCGAGGCCGCCGGCCGATGGCTGTGGATCGTGCTGCGGCCGGCGTCCGCGCTGCTGCTCTTCCGCGACGACTGGATCCTGCGAGACGTGTCGGGGGCCGGGCCGCAGTTGGTGGAGCTGCCGTTCGGGGGGCACCGGCCCGGGTGGTGACGACCCCCACGCTCTACGGTTGAGCCGTGCGCATCGACCTGCACACGCACTCGCGTGCCAGCGACGGGACCGACACCCCGTCCGGGCTGGTGCGCGCGGCCGCGCGGGCCGGGCTCGACGTCGTGGCGATCACCGACCACGACACCGCCGACGGATGGGCGGAGGCCTCCGGAGCGGCCCAGGACGTAGGCATCACGCTGGTGCCGGGCATGGAGATCAGCACCGGGCACCGCGGGCGCAGCGTGCACCTGCTCGCCTACCTCCCCGACCCCACCTGCCCGCCGCTGGCAGCTGAGCTCACCCGGGTGCTCACCGGCCGCGAGTCGCGGGTGCCGGACATGCTGTCGCGGCTGCGTGGACTGGGGATCGAGATCACCGCCGACGACGTACGAGTGGCGGCGCACGGTGCGGCGGCGACCGGCCGTCCGCACATCGCCGACGCGCTGGTGACGCTCGGCGTGGTGGCCGACCGGACCGAGGCGTTCGACCGCTACCTGGGCGCCGGGCGGGTGGCCTTCGTGAACAGGTACGCCGCGCCGCTGGAGACGACGATCCGGGCCGTGACCGAGGCCGGAGGGGTGTCGGTGATCGCGCACCCGTGGGGGAGAGGCGGCCTGGGCCGCCCGGACGAGGCGACCCTGGCGCACCTGCACGACGTCGGGCTGGCCGGCATCGAGGTCGACCACCAGGACCATGATGCGGCGACCCGGGAGCGGCTGCGCGCGATGGCCCGGGACATCGGACTGGTCGCGACCGGCTCCAGCGACTACCACGGCTCCGGCAAGGTCGACCACGACCTGGGCTGCAACACGACGGACCCGGGAGAGTTCGAACGGCTGATCGCGCTCGCCGCCGAGGCGTCCGCGCGCAGTGCGTGGACGACGCCGGCGGTCACCCACGGCCGAGCTACTTCTGGCCGAGCTACTTCCGGCCGAGCGACTGGAACCGCTGCAGAAGGCTCGTCGGCACCAGGCGCCCCGCGGTAGCGATCGCCTTGTACTGAGGGCTCGGGATCGACCACACCCGTCCCTTGGCGTGGTCTTTGAGCGCCGTGGCGACCAGCTCGTCCGCGTCGAGCCACATGAAGTCGGGGGCCGATCCCCGCGAGACCTCCATCCGCTCGTGGAACTCGGTCTTCGTGAAGCCGGGGCACAGGCAGGTGATCGTCACACCCTGGTCGCGGTACTCGTAGGCCGCCCACTCGGAGAACGAGTTCACCCACGCCTTGGCGGCGCCATACGTCCCACGCGGCAGGAACGACGCGACGCTCGAGACGTTGATGATGCCGCCGCTGCCGCGCTGCGTCATCGGGCCGAGGGCCGCGTGGCTCAGCCGCAGCACGGCGGTCACCAGCACCTCCAGCATCGCCTCCTCGGCGTCGACCGGATTGTCGAGGAACCGCTTCTTCAACCCGAAGCCGGCGTTGTTGACCAGCAGGTCGACCGGGCGGTCCGGTTCGGCGAGTCGGGCCTCGACCGTCGCGAGCTGCGCCCGGTCGGCCAGGTCGGCGGGCAGCACCTCGACGGCGACGCCGTACGTCGTGGTCAGCTCGGCCGCCTCGGCATCGAGGCGGCCGTGGTCGCGGGCGACCAGGACGAGGTCGTAGCCCTGGCCGGCGAGCTGGTGGGCGAAGGACTTGCCGATCCCTGCGGTCGGCCCGGTCACGAGTGCGGTCTTCGACATGTCGCGAGTAAATCAGGTGTCAGCTCAAGCAGGTGCTTGCGGTGTCTCTCGGGGTCGGTCCGGCATGATGGTCCACGATGACGACCACACTCGCGATCGCCAACCAGAAGGGCGGCGTCGCCAAGACCACGACCGTCGCCTCGGTCGGCGCCGCGCTGGCCGAGCTGGGCCACTCGGTGTTGCTGGTCGACCTCGACGCACAGGCGTGCCTGACGTTCTCGCTGGGCATCGACCCCGAGGACCTCGAGCTCTCCGTCCACCACGTGCTGACCAAGGATGTCGACCCGGCCGAGGTCATCATCGCCACGGACGACGGCGTCGACCTGATGCCGGCCACCATCGAGCTGGCCCGCGCCGAGGCCGAGCTGCTGACCCGCACCGGTCGCGAGCACGTGGTCAAGACGATGATCGAGACCCTCGCCGAGGACGGCGCGGCGTACGACTGGGTGCTGCTGGACTGCCCGCCCTCGCTCGGCGTGATGACGGTCGCGGCGCTCACCGCCGCCGACGGCGTACTGATCCCGTTGCAGTGTGAGACGCTCTCGCACCGTGGCGTGGGGCAGCTGCTCGACACCGTCCACGACGTACGCCGCTTCACCAACCGCAAGCTCGAGGTCTGGGGCGTGCTGCCGACGTTGTACGACGGGCGCACCAACCATGCCCGCACGGTGCTCGAGACGATCTCGGAGACCTACGACCTCGAGGTCATCGAGCCGCCGATCCCGAAGACGATCAAGTTCGCCGAGGCTCCCGCCGCCGGGCGGTCGATCCTCGCCACCAGCCGCAGCAGCAAGGGCGCCCGCGCCTACCGTGAGGCGACCGAGGCCCTGGTGGCCCGGTCCAAGCGGCCGAAGACGCGCAAGAAGAAGGCGGGCAAGGCGTCGTGAGCGAGCCGCGAGGTGCCCATCGCGCCGTACCCGTGCGGCCGCGCTACGGCCGTCTCACCGCCCTCGGGGTGTCGCTGGCCGTCACCGCGATCGCCGTGTTGGGGTCCTTCGGGATCCTGCCGTTCTCCGGCGGAGACGGAGCGGCGGCCCAGAAGTCGCCGACCAGTCCGGCCGCGGCGGACATCGGACAGGCCGAGCGCCCACCCGCCGACGCGTCGCCCAGCGAGACCGCGTCTGAGCCGCCATCGACCTCGACATCGACGTCGACCTCGGCCGACAGCGCCGAGACCGAGGCCGATCCGGCCCTCGACACCACGGTCCCGGCCGAGTCGGGTGACGGCAGGCGGGTGGTCTTCAGCCAGAGCCGGCAGCGGGTCTGGCTGATCGGCGACCGCGGCAAGGTGCAGCGCACGTACCTCGTCTCGGGCAGCGTCTACGACAACCTCGATCCCGGCAGCTACCAGGTCTACTCACGCTCCGAGCAGGCATGGGGCATCGACGACTCCGGGACCATGAAGTACTTCGTGCGCTTCGCCCAGGGCGACCACGCGGCGATCGGCTTCCACGACATCCCGATCGACGACGGCAAGCCGGTGCAGACGCTGCGTCAGCTGGGTACGCCGCTGTCGCACGGGTGCATCCGCCAGAAGGAGGCCGACGCGGTCGCCCTCTGGGAGTTCGCGCCGATCGGCACGGACGTGGTCGTCACCGCCTGACGGACAGCCCGCACCGCTGGGCGAGCCTGTCGAGCTCGAGCCCCGCGCGCGAGCTCGGCGGTCGGGTTGCGGGGGTCTCGACGACGCTCGCTGGCGCTCGCTGCTCGACCGACGGAGGCCGATCGCTCTGGTCCGAGGGGGCGGCCCAACGCCAGGGATCGAGCTGTCGGCGCTTGCTGCGCGGCCGACGGGGTCAGATCACTCCGCGGCGGGAGCCTTGTCTCCTCCGCCGGAGCCGCCTGAGCGACGGCGACGGTTGCGGCTGCGGTTGCGGCTGGCACCGGCGGGAGCGGATGCGTCGCCGCCCTCGGCGGCGGTCGCTGCGGCAGGAGCGCCGGCTGGGGCGACCTCTCCCGAGCGGGTGCGCGTCCGGTTGCGGTTGGACCGCTCGCGGTCGCCGCCGGAGCGGCCACCGCCGGAGCGGCCGCCACGGTCGCGGTCCTCACGCGGCTTGCGCTCCACGGGAGCGGCGTCGACGATCCGGCCCTTTGTGCCCGGGGGGATGCCCTGGTCGTGGAAGAGGTGCTCGGAGGTCGAGTAGGTCTCCTGCGGCTCGTCGAACGGCAGGTCGAGCGTCTTGTTGATCATCTTCCAGCGATGCAGATCCGCCCAGTCGACGAAGGTGATCGCGATGCCGGAGGCGCCGGCGCGGCCGGTGCGGCCGATCCGGTGCACGTAGGTCTTGTCGTCCTCGGGGCACGTGTAGTTGATGACGTGCGAGACTCCGCGGACGTCGATGCCGCGGGCGGCGACGTCGGTCGCGACCAGGACGCGGATCTTGTCCTCGCGGAACTTCGTCAGTGCCTTCTCGCGCGCGACCTGGGCCATGTCGCCGTGCAGCGGGCTGGCGCTGAATCCGCGCTCGACGAGGTCGTCGGCGACGCGCTGCGACTGCCGCTTGGTGCGGGTGAAGACGATGATCTTCTCGGCGTCTTCGGCCTGCAGGATCCGGCCGATGATCTCGGGCTTGTCGAGGTCGTGGGCCTGGTAGATGAACTGCGCGGTCGCCGGCACCATCGAGGTGTCGTACGACGACTCGGCGCGGATGTTCATCGGGTGCCGCATGTGAATGCGGGCGAGCGAGACGATCGCCGACGGCATCGTGGCCGAGAACAACATCGTCTGGCGGGTCTCGGGGGTCATCCGCAGGATCCGCTCGACGTCGGGCAGGAAGCCCAGGTCGAGCATCTCGTCGGCCTCGTCGAGCACCAGTGCGTGCACGTGGGAGAGGTCGAGGGCGCGGCGGTTCGCGAGGTCGATCAGGCGCCCCGGCGTACCGACGACGATGTCGACGCCGGACGCGAGGGCGTCGAGCTGGGTGTCGTAGCCGACGCCGCCGTAGACGGTCAGGACCCGGAGGCCGGTGTCCGCGCTGGCGATGGAGAGGTCGCTGGAGACCTGGAGCGCGAGCTCGCGGGTCGGCGCGACGATGAGCGCCTGCGGCTTGCCCTGCGGTAGGTCGGCGTACGCCGGGTCGGTCGGGGACACGCTGCGCTGGAGCACCGGGATGCCGAAGGCGAGGGTCTTGCCGGTGCCGGTGCGGGCCTGGCCGATGAGGTCGGTGCCCATCAGCGCGACGGAGAGGGTCATCTCCTGGATGGCGAACGGAGTGGTGATGCCGTGGCGGTCGAGGGCATCGCAGATCTCGGGCAGGACCCCGAGCTCTCGGAACGTGGTCGTCAGTGTCTTCTGCTTTCGTGAGTCAGCCGGGTATCAACCGATTGAACGTCGGATGCGGCGGACTCCCCGATTTAAGACACGGAATGGTCTGCCGCGCACATGCGGCGAGGTCGTGCCTGGAACGGTCGAGCGACCTCGGTCACCTTCACTGTATCGGTAGGGTGCGCACGTGCCCCCATCCGCGCCGCCGCCCGCCCCGGACGAGACTCCGGTGGCGTTCCAGGACCCGCAGTACCGCGAGGCCGTCATCGACCTGCTCGCGGCGATCGCGTACGGCGAGATCTCGGCCTTCGAGCGCCTCGCGGAGGACGCCAAGCTGGCGCCGACCCTCGAGGACAAGGTCGCGATCGCCTCGATGGCCTCGGCCGAGTTCGGGCACGTGGCCCGGCTGCGCGAGCGGCTCGCCGAGCTGGGCGCCGACCCGTTCGAGGCGATGGCGCCGTTCCGGGCGCCGATCGACAAGTTCCATGAGCACACCGCTCCGGCCGACTGGTTCGAGGGGCTGATCAAGGCCTACGTCGGCGACGGGATGGCCAACGACTTCTACCGCGAGATCGCGGCCTACCTCGACGCTGACACTCGCGACCTGATCGTGGCCTCGCTCGAGGACTCCGGGCACTCCGCGTTCGTCGTCGACCGGGTGCGCGCCGCGATCGCGGCCGACCCGCGCCTCGGCGGTCGGCTGGCGCTGTGGGGCCGGCGGCTGATGGGGGAGGCGCTCACCCAGGCTCAGCGGGTCGCGGCCGACCGGGACGCGCTCACCGCACTGCTCGCAGGCGGGATCGACCGCCCGGGTCTCGACCTCGCCGCGCTGGGCCGGATGTTCGCCCGGATCACCGAGCGGCACGCCGAGCGGATGGCCGAGCTGGGACTCGACAGCTGAGCGGAGTCGCGGACGGGTGGTCTACACCCGTCGACGGCCCGTGAGGGTCGCGGCGGCCGTCACCAGGACGGCTGCAGCCACGACCTGCCAGCCGTGCCGCCACCAGTCCACGCCCAGGGTCTGCGGGTTGTAGAACTGGCGATACAGGTAGTCACCGAGCAGGCAGCCACCGATGCCGCAGAGGATCGTGAGCCACAGCGGCACGTTGTCGCTGTCGCCGGGGGCCACCAGCTTGCCGAGCACGCCGATCACGGTGCCACCGATCACGGCCCACACCAGGGCGACGATCATCTTCGGATGATGCTCTCGTGAGGGCTAGGAGCGGAAGCCGACCTGGCCGGCGGTGCCGTGGCCGAGCTCGACGTACGCCAGCTTGGCGACGGGGACGATGATCCGGCGGCCCTTGACGTCCTTGAGGTTGAGCACGCCCTCGCCGGAGACGGCGTCGGCGACGAGCTTCTCGACGTCCTCGGGGCTCTCCTCGACGTCGATCGTCAGTTCACGTGCGGCGTTCTGGACGCCGATCTTGACCTCCACGAGGTCCTCCTTGATTGCAGTGCTTGCTTCGGGGCTTGCTGGGGGTGTGCGTCGGGTCAGTGGTCGTCGGTGAGTGGGTAGCCGCGGATGCCCCGCCAGGCGAGGCCGGCCACCAGGGCGGCTGCGTCCTTGCGGCTGATCTCACCGGGGTCCGAGAGCCAGAACCTGGCGCTCACCTGTGCCATTCCCACGAGGGAGACCGCGAGCAGCCGGGAGGCGTCGTCCGGCAGGCCGGTGTCGTCGTGGATGACGTGCGCGATCATCGCCGCGCACTCGGTCGTCACCCGGTCGACGTGCTCGCGTACGGCGGGCTCGTTGGTCAGGTCGGACTCGAAGACCAGCCGGAAGGCGCCGGTGTCGCTGGCGATGTACTCGAAGAAGACATCCATCGTCGCCGCCACGCGCAGCTTGTTGTCCGGCGTGGACTCCAGTGCGACCCGGGTGTTGTCGATGATCGTGTCGCACGAGCGGTCGAGCAGGGCCAGGTAGAGGTCGAGCTTGCCGGGGAAGTGCTGGTAGAGCACCGGCTTGGAGACACCGGCGCGTTCGGCGATGTCGTCCATCGCCGCCGCGTGGTAGCCCTGGGCCACGAACACCTCGAGGGCGGCCTCCATCAGCTGGGCGCGTCGCTCCCGCCGGGGCATCCGGCCGCCGCGGGGCCGCGCCGGTGTGTCGTACTGCTCTGCCGTCACGCGGCGAAGCGTACCCGTCGCCCGCCAGCGTCCGGATGACGGGACGCGGCGATCCGGACGTCGTGTCGGCGGGGAACATGGCAGGACCGGAGGTTGTTCGGACCGACGAGACAACCTGAACCTTCGGCTGAACCTGAGGAGTACGCCGTGTCCTTTCCCGCGCTCGTGGAGCCCGCGGACGAGCTGACCATCGACGAGGTGCGCCGATACAGCCGTCACCTGATCATCCCCGACGTCGGGATGACCGGTCAGAAGCGCCTCAAGAACGCCAAGGTGCTGGTCATCGGCGCCGGCGGTCTGGGCAGCCCCGCCCTGCTCTACCTGGCCGCCGCCGGCGTGCACACGCTGGGCATCGCGGAGTTCGACGAGGTCGACGAGTCGAACCTGCAGCGCCAGATCATCCACGGACAGTCCGACATCGGGAAGTCGAAGGCGGTGTCGGCCAAGGAGTCGATCGCCGAGGCGAACCCGTACGTCAATGTGATCCTGCACGAGCAGCGTCTCGACAACGACAACGTGATGGACGTCTTCAAGGGTTACGACCTGATCGTCGACGGCACCGACAACTTCGCGACCCGCTACATGGTCAACGACGCGGCGTACTTCCTCGGGATCCCGTACGTCTGGGGCTCGATCTACCGCTTCGACGGCCAGGCCTCGGTCTTCGCGCCGTCGATGGCCGACGACGCCCCCTGCTACCGCTGCCTCTACCCCGAGCCGCCGCCGCCGGGCATGGTCCCGAGCTGCGCCGAGGGTGGCGTGCTCGGCGTGCTGTGCGCGTCGATCGGCTCGATCCAGGTCAACGAGGCCATCAAGCTGCTGACCGGCATCGGCGAGCCGCTGGTCGGCAAGCTGATGATCTACGACGCACTCGAGATGGAGTACCGCAAGCTGAAGGTCCGCAAGGACCCCAACTGCGCGCTCTGCGGCGACCACCCGACTGTCACCGGCCTGATCGACTACGACGCGTTCTGCGGCGCGATCTCCGACGACGCGGCCGAGGCGGCCGCCGGGTCGACGATCTCGGTCACCACCCTCGAGCACATGCTCAAGGAGCGCGAGGAGGGCGCCCGCGACTTCGTGCTGATCGACGTGCGCGAGCCGAACGAGTACGAGATCAACCGGATCCCCGGCTCCGTGCTGATCCCCAAGGGCGACTTCCTCAACGGGTCCGCGCTCGAGCAGCTCCCCGCCGACAAGCAGATCGTCATGCACTGCAAGTCGGGCGTGCGCTCGGCCGAGACGCTCGCCATCGTGAAGGGCGCCGGGTACGCCGACGCCGTGCACGTGGGTGGCGGCGTGGTCGCCTGGGTCAACCAGATCGACCCCTCGCAGCCCACCTACTGACAGCGCGAGTCGGCGCAAACTGACCCCTTACCCGGGGTCAGTTTGCGCCGACTCGGCATTTACCGGCGCGTAACCTCGGTCGCGGAGGTGTCGTTGGTCGGTGCATGAGCCTCACTCGTTCCCAGCTGGCCGCCGTGTTCGCGGCCGTGACGATCACGATCCTGACCGCCGCGCTGCTGACCTTGACCCAGTCGCGCGCCGACAGCGCCCAGGCCTGGGCGTCCGCCGACACGGCAGCGATCCACCCCGGCACGATGATGTACACGGAGGGTGCCCAGTGCACCGCCAACTTCGTCTTCACCGACGGCACCGGCTCCGTGTACGTCGGCTACGCCGCTCACTGCGCGGGCACCGGAGAGGCCACCGACACCAACGGCTGCAACGTCGACTCGCTGCCGCTCGGCACCTCGGTCACCTTCAACGAAGGCGGCAACCTGCTCAGCGAGGGCACCCAGGTCGGTGCCGGCACCCTGGCCTACTCGTCGTGGGACACGATGGCGAAGGTCGGTGAGACCGACGCCAACACGTGCGCCTACAACGACCTGGCGCTGGTCAAGGTCGACGCGGCCGACGTCTCGAAGGTGAACCCGTCGATCCCGTTCTGGGGTGGACCGACCGGCATCGACACCGACGGCACCGCCGCCGGCGACCGCGTCTACACCTTCGGCAACTCCAGCCTCCGCGCCGGCATCACCCAGCTCTCGCCGCACACCGGCATCAGCCTCGGCGACGACGCCGCCGACGGTGGCTGGTCGCACCCGCTCTACACCGTCACCCCCGGCGTGCCCGGCGACTCCGGCTCCGCGTTCGTGAGCGCGGACGGCAAGGCCATCGGCGTCCTCTCGACCCTCGGCCTCGCCCCGCTGCCGCTGTCCAACAACATCGGCGACCTCGGCAAGGAGCTCGGCTACGCCCAGCAGCACTCCGGCATCGCCGGTCTGCGGCTGGTCAACGGCTCCGAGGCGTTCTCGCCCATCCTCTGAAACGAGGGCGTCGCGGCCGGCCTGGCCGCTACGGTGGCGGCCGCCGTGGCGCTGACCGCGCGCCAGCCGGGAGAGGAGTAGGGGTGAGCCTGGACCACGAGGAGTACGTCGAGCTGGTACTGCGCTGCGTCGAGGCGGTGCCGCGCGGCCGGGTCACGACGTACGGCACCATCGCCGAGGTCGTCGGCGCCGTGGTCGGCGGCGGCGGACCGCGGCTAGTCGGCAACGTGATGGCCTCGCACGGCGCCGGGATGCCGTGGTGGCGGGTGGTCCGCGCCGACGGGTCGCTGCCGCCGAGCCACCAGGGGGAGGCTCGTCAGGCCTACCTCGAGGAGGGCACGCCGCTGCGGCCGTCGGGCAACGTCGACATCAGGGTCGCGCTCTGGCGGCCGCCGACGTTGCGTCGAGACACCTGAGATGGTCGCGATATCGCCCCGGTGAGAGCCGTGTGGGGTGTCTCGACGACTCAGGCGCGAGCCCGGGCCAACTCTGCCAGGCGGCTGAGCGCCTTCGGGAAGATCTCGGCGGGCGGGTCCACCAGCCCGGCGCCGACCTGACCGACGCCGGCGACCTTGCCGGCCATGCCGGTGTTGATCTGCGGCAGGATCCCGGTGCGGCACACCATCGAGACGTCGATGCCGGTGGGCGTGCCCTGGAACTCGAGCACCGGCACCGTCCAGCGTGGGTTCTCCCCGAGCGTGATCTCGTGCATCCGCCGGGTGGTGGCCAGGGCGTCGGGCACCGAGCCGCCGACCAGCCGGACGATCGCGGGTGCGGTCGCCATCGCGAACCCGCCGATGCCGGCCGTCTCGGTGATGGCCGAGTCGCCGATGTCGGGGTTGGCGTCGTCGGGACCGTAGCTGCCGAGGAAGAGCCCGTCGGCGAGCTGGGCGGGTCCGGTGAACCACTCGTCGCCGGTGCCGGCGACCTGGATCCCGAAGTCGGTGCCGTTGCGGGCCATCGCGACGACCATCGTCGAGCCTTCGATGCCACGGGCGGCGTCGAGCGCGAGCTTGCAGGCGGGCATCGCGAGGTTGAGGAAGAAGTGGTCGTTGCCGCCGATGAAGCGCAGCGACTCCGCCACGTCCGACGCGTCCATCCCACTGGTCACCATCGCGGGGGAGAGGTCGCGCAGCAGCATCAGAGTGCCCGCCCGGTTGCGGTTGTGGGCCTCGTCGCCCATCTGCAGCATCTGGGTGAGGATGCCGGAGACGTCGACGGGTTCCGACCCGCGGACGGCCCGCTGCAGCAGCGGGCCGAGCACGTCGCGCATCCAGCGCAGCCGGGTCAGCACCTCGGGCCCGTAGGCGCCGTACCGCAGCACCTTGCCGAGGCCTTCGTTGAGCGAGCAGTAGGTACGCCGGCCGGTGGCGGCGTCCTCGAGCACGAACATCCACATGCTCGGCGTGACCACGCCGGCCATCGGGCCGACCGTCGACCGGTGGTGGCACGGCTCGAGCGAGACGTTGCTGCCGGACTCGAAGAGGGCAACAGCGTCCTCGGGGTCGTCGACCAGGCCTTCCAGTGCGGCACCGGCCATCAGGCCTCCGCGCAAGGGGCCCGAGGCCAGCGCCCACTCGATCGGTGGGCCGGCGTGCAGGAACTCACCGGGCTGGAGGCCGAGCACCTCGGAGGCCGGTGCGACGTCGACGAGGCTGGCCGTGACGTCGAGCATCGCGGCCAGTGCGCGCTCGTTGGCGGTACGGCGGAGCGGGTCGGCGGCGACGGTCGCGAGGTCCGCCTCGGTGCCGGTCATCGGCGGCCGCCAGTCGACCCGGGTGACGGCGGTGGCCTGGTCGGCGACGGCGTCGGCGAGCAGGTCGGCGCCGACGTTGACGACGGCCTCGGGGGTGGTCACGAGAGTGCTCCGATCAGTTCGAGGGCGCGCCGGGTGGCGCCGGCGTTGGACAGGTGGACTTCCGCGCCGGCCGCGACGAGGGCAGCGACCTGATGGTCCCGGCCCTGCGGGTCTCCGTCGGTGCCGACGACCGCGATCACCACCGGCTGGCCGACGGCGGCCAGCGCCGGTGCGAGCTCGGCTGCCGGGTCGGGCTCCGCGCCGTGGCCCAGTACGACGTCGAGCAGCAGCACGCCGGTCGCAGGGTCGGCCGCCGCGCGTGCCAAGTGCTCGAGCCGCAGGCTCGGGTCGATCATCGGGTGGGCGCGACCCGAGGTGTACTCGTCGTCGCCGAAGTCGACGAAGGTGTGTCCGCCGTCGGTGCCGGCGATCAGCTGGGCCTCGCTCTTCAGCGTGCCGCCGACGAACAGGCCGCGGACCACGCCTTCACCCGGGTCCGCCTCGCCGACGACCGGCCAGGTCGGCACGTCGTGGCCGAGCCGACGCAGCACCACCTCTGCGGCGGCGGTGAGGTCGGGCTTGCCGGCGCCCAGGAGCGCGAACTCGACAGGGGTCGACAGGCCGGCGGCGTACTCCTCGATCTCGGCAGCGACCTCGGGCGCCGGTGGCTTGGAGATCACCACGATCAGCTCGACGCCCGCGTCCTCGTCGAGACGGCGCAGCGCTTCGCGGGTCGAGGCGCCGCGGACCTCGGACGACAGGTCGCGTCCGCCGACGCCGTACGCCGACGTGACGCCGACGCCGGAGTGGTCGAGCAGCGCGAGCAGCTGCTGGCAGCCGGTGCCGGACGCGGCGACGATGCCGACCGGTCCGGGGGAGACGACGTTGGCGAAGCCGAGGCCGAGACCACCGACGACCGCGGTGCCGCAGTCCGGGCCCATCACCAGCACGCCGCGCTCGGCGGCCGCGCGCTTGAGGGCGACCTCCTGCTCGACGGGCACGTTGTCGCTGAAGACCATCACGTCGCGACCGGCGTCGACGGCGTCCATCGCCTCGACCAGTGCGCTCGGGCCGGGCACGGAGACCACGACGACCGCGTCGGACGTACGGCGCAGTGCGCTCCTCGTCGAGCGAGGCGCGGCGATCTCGGGCGATCCCTCGTCGGGCCGCCGGTTCGCGTCCCGCAGAGCCTGGTCGACACCGGCCAACGCGGCGGTGAGCGCGTCGCCGTCGGCGAGCCGCAGCGCCACGACCATGTCGTTGCTCGTCGCCTCGACAGGGACCGCGAAGCCCATCTCGGTGAGCACCTCGATGTTGAGGGCCGTCGCCATCGCCACCTGGGCCGCGAGCACGCCGTCGAGGCTCTGCACGGCGCGGCTGACCTGGAGCAGGGTGACCGAGTCGGCGTACGCGCCCGGTCGTAGCTCCACGTGGTTCGTCATGCTGCTGCTCCTTCGGGAGAGAGATGGTCGAGTGCGGTGCGGGCGCCCTGGAGCAATCCGCGTCCGGAGGTGTGGCCGACGGCGGCGAGGGCAGCGGCGAGGCGGGGCTCGGCGGCAGTGCCGACCGCACCCAGCCAGCGGGCGAACTCCGGGATCACCTCGCCGTGCATGGCGCAGTCGAGCAGCGTCGCGGAGAGCAGGGTGGTGCGATCCAGGCAGGCGCGGACGGCGGCGTCGACCTCGCCGGTCGCGACCCCGGTCGCCCGGTGGACCGCGAGCCACCCGCACAGCACGTCGTCGTCGTACGGCGTGAGCCCGTCGCCGCGCCCCACCATCGCGGGCACGTCATCGGGCGCCGGGGCCGGAGTGGTGGTGGCGGTGCGAACCGTTGGCACCCGGACGTCGACGACGCGCCCGATCGGCAGCGCCCGGTCGTCGAGGTGCAGGACGCCGGTGTCGAGCCGGGCCCGGCGCACCTCGGGGAGAGCGTCGGCCGCAGCGCGCAACGCGCACGGCACCGCGACGGCCCGGCGGGAGACGACGCCGACGCAGCGGCCGGCGATCTCGACGTAGACCGCGTCGCGTCCCCGGTGGACCACCGGCACCGGTCCGTCGGGGGTGGATCGCAGCAGCGCCCGCACTCGAGGAGCTGCGCTGACGGGGATCACCGCACCGACGCTATCCGGGCAAGTTACGGTTTGGGGATGTGAGGTTGTGCCAACGCCTCGGTCGAAGGAGTGCAAGTGTTGATAGGCGATGACCGCGAAGAGCTCGCCAGTGCCGCGTTGGCACGAGTCGACGCCCTGCACACCGGGCTGACCCAGATCGTGCTCGAGGGCGGCAACCTCGACGGCATCGCGGCCGAGGTGAGCCGGGTGCTCGAGGTGGGCGTCGCGTTCACCTCGACCGACGGCAGGGTCCGAGCATCGGCCCTCGACGACGAGCACCAGGAGCTGCTGGTCGACCAGGACCTGGTCGACCCCACCGGGCGAGTGCGGGTCGAGCGGATCGGCAGCGGCGCCGCGCACGTGTCCCGGGTGGCCGCGGCCGGCGTCGAGCTCGCCCGTCTCGTCGCGATCGCGCACGAGCCGATCTCCGACGACGACGTGCACGCCCTCGAGCGCGCCGCGGCGGTCGCTGCGCTGCTGATCACCCGCGAGGAGGCGGTCGCCGCCGTCGAGAACAAGTACCAGGGCGACTTCCTGCGCGATCTGCTGCTGCGTCGCACGGCCGACCCGGCCTACGTGGCCGAGCACGCGGAGACCTTCGAATGGGACCTCTCGCGGCCGATGGTGGTCGTCGTAGCCGAGATCGACCCGAGCGACGAGGTGGTGTCGAGTGGTCGACGACGGCAGTGGCAGGAGCGCTTCTCGGCGGCCTGGCGGCAGGTCGCGGCGGCGGTCGCGCCCGGGATCGCCACCGTCGACTTCTCCTCCGAGGTCGTCACGTTGCTGCCGCTGGCCGAAGGGGACACAGAGCCCGTCGCGGGCCATGGCGTCGTACGCCGGGCCGTGACCGCGGTCGCCGGTGACAAGGGCGGCGGGCGTCGCCCGTTCTCGGTCGGCGTCAGCCGGGTCGCGTCCACCATCGACGAGCTGCCCGCGGCGTACGCCCAGGCGCGGCGAGCCGTCGAGGTCGGCCGCCGGATCCGGGGCGGCGGTTCCACGACGTTCTTCGACCAGCTCGGCGTGCACCGTCTGATCGCCCTGATCCCGAACAACCCGGCCGGCTCGGCGGAGCTGGACGCGTTCGTCGAGGACGTGCTCGGCCCACTCGTCGAGGACACCACCGAGGCAGCCGACCTGCGCGAGACCCTCCAGGTGCTGCTCGACACCAACTTCAACGTGGCCGAGGCGGCCCGGTTGCAGTTCTTCCACTACAACACGATGCGCTACCGGGTCTCCAAGCTCGAGCGGCTGCTCGGTCCGCTCTCGACGGACCCGCACCTGCGGCTGGACGTCGCCGTCGCCCTGCGCGTTCTAGAGATCACCGGCTGATCACGCGCCGACAACAGATGCCAGCCATTGCGGCGTTCCTTCGGCATCTGTCGCCGTCGTGGGTGTGTCATGGGCCTCATTAGGTTGAGCAGGACTCGGGGCCTGTCCTGACACCGAAAGGGTGCTCACATGTCGATGTTCAAGTGGGACGTAGTCGATCCGGCGCCGGGAGAGGCCGTCGCGCCGAACCAACGCCTGTCGTGGGGCAAGACGGCGGGCCTCGGCGCGCAGCACGTGGTCGCGATGTTCGGCGCCACGTTCGTCTTCCCGATCGTCATGGGGCTCGACCCCAACCTGGCGATCCTCTTCAGCGGTATCTGCACGATCCTGTTCCTGCTGGTCTGCAACAACAAGGTTCCGAGCTACCTCGGCACGAGCGCCTCGTTCGTCGCCGGTGTCGCCGCGATCCGGGCCCAGGGCGGCGACTCGTCCGACGTGACCGGCGCGATCCTGATCTCCGGCCTGGTGCTCCTGGCGGTCGGTGTGCTCGTGCACTTCGCCGGCGCCGGGATGATCCACAAGGTGCTGCCGCCGTCCGTCACGGGTGCCGTCGTGATGCTGATCGGCTTCAACCTGGCTCCGGTCGTGGCGAGCATCTACTGGCCGCAGGACCAGTGGGTCGCCCTGCTGACGGCGACCTTCATGGTGGTCGCGGCCTGCCTGTTCCCGGGCTTCTGGTCGCGGATCGCGGTGTTCCTGGCGCTGATCTTCGGCTACCTGATCTCGTGGCTCTTCGACGCCATCTTCGGCCAGATCAACTCGATCACCGGCTCGAGCAACGGTGAGCTGCTCGAGCACGACCGGGTGTCGTGGGCCGGTGTGAAAGCGGCCGACTGGGTCGGCTTCCCGAGCGGTGACCTGGCCGACGGTGTCAGCGCCGTCCACGGCCCGAGCTTCTCGCTGACCTTCATCCTCCTGGTGCTGCCGGGCGTCATCGCGCTGATCGCGGAGAACACCGGTCACGTCAAGGCCGTCGCCGAGATGACCGGCGAGGACCTCGACCCCTACATGGGTCGGGCGATCGGTGCCGACGGTGCCGCGACCGCGCTGGCCAGCCTCTTCGGCGGCTCGCCGACCACGACGTACGCCGAGAACATCGGCGTCATGGGTGCCACCAGGGTCTACTCGACGGCCGCCTACTACGTGGCCGCGGTCGTGGCGATCCTGCTCGGCCTGTGCCCGAAGTTCGGTGCCGTGGTGAGTGCCACCCCGGGCGGTGTGCTCGGTGGCATCACCGTCGTCCTCTACGGCATGATCGGCCTCGTCGGCGCGAAGATCTGGGTCGAGAACCGGGTCGACTTCGGCAACCCGGTCAACCTGGTCGGTCTGTCTGCGGGCATCATCGCCGGCATCGGCGGCGTGACCCTGAAGTTCACCGACGACTTCTCGCTGAGCGGCATCGCCCTCGGCACGATCCTGGTGATCGTCTACTTCCACCTCGTCAACATGCGGGGCAAGCACACCGACCGGACGTCGGGAGAGGTGACCAAGGTCCTGTGAAGCCAGCACCGTTCGACTACCGCCGGCCAGGGACCATCGCCGAAGCAGTGGCGGCTCTGGCCGGCGAGCCGAACGCCAAGGTGCTGGCCGGTGGCCAGAGCCTGGTCCCGCTGCTGTCGATGCGGCTCGCGGCCCCCGCGATGCTCGTCGACATCAACGGGCTCCCGGGCCTGGACACCATCGAGGCAAAGTCTGATGGGCAGAGCGACGACGGCGTCCGGGTGGGCGCGCTCGCCCGGCACGCCGCCGTCCTCGCCTCGCCCGACGTACGCCGGGTGCAGCCGCTCGTCTCACTCGCCCTGGCCAACGTCGCGCACGCCACCATCCGCAACCGGGGTACGACGGTCGGCTCGATCGTGCACGCCGACGCGGCCGCCGAGATGCCCGTGGTGCTGTCGCTGCTGGACGGGTCGCTCGACGTCGAGGGGCCCGGCGGGCGCCGTACGATCCCGGCGTCAGAGCTCTATCTCGGACCGCTGGAGTCGTCCGTCCGGCATGACGAGATCGCGGTCTCGGCGTACTTCCCGGCGTTGGCGCCGGGTGCCGGAGTCGCCTTCGAGGAGATCGCCAGGCGTCACGGCGACTACGCCTTGGTGGGGGCCGCTGCGCTCGTCGACGGCGAGTCCGTGAAGGTCGGCTACCTGTCGGTGAGCGACGTGCCGACCGTCGTCGACCTGACCGGCGTCGCCGACGCCGACCTGGGGGAGGCCGCGCTCGCGCAGCTCGACCCCGCGGAAGACATCCATGCCAGCGCCGCCTACCGCGCGCAGCTGGTCCGTGTGCTCACCGGGCGCGTGGTTCGATCGGCAAGAGAGGGGGTCCGATGACCGAGGAGCTCCACGACGTACGCCTCACCGTCAACGGCAACACCCACGAGATCCGGGTGCCCGCACGGCGGCTGCTCTCCGACGCGCTGCGCCACGACCTGAGGCTCACCGGCACCCACGTCGGCTGCGAGCACGGCGTGTGCGGTGCCTGCACGATCCTGGTCGACGGCAGCCCGATGCGCTCCTGCCTGATGTTCGCGGTCTCCGCGGAGGGCAGTGAGATCACGACCGTGGAGGGGCTCACCAACCCCGACGGCTCGCTCGGCCACGTGCAGCAGGCGTTCCTGGAGTGCCACGGCCTGCAGTGCGGCTTCTGCACGCCGGGATTCCTGACCACGATCACGGCCGGGCTGCGCGAGAACCCGACGCCCACGCACGAGGAGGCCCGCGAGATGATCGCCGGCAACCTCTGTCGCTGCACCGGCTACCAGAACATCGTGAAGGCAGTGGAGCGCGCCGCGGCCCTTCGACAGGCTCAGGAACCGGAGCTGACATGACGACCAAGCTGATGGGCCAGAAGGTCCAGCGCGTCGAGGACCAGCGGTTCCTGCGCGGCCTCGGTCGGTACGTCGACGACGTGGCCGTGGAGCAGGACGTCCTGCACGCCGCCGTGCTCCGCTCGCCGCACGCGCACGCCAGGATCATCGACATCGACGTCGAGGCCGTGCTCGACATCGAGGGCGTGCACGCCGTCTTCACCTGGGACGACCTGGCGTCGTGCACCCCGATGATGGCCGAGCCGCTGCCGCTGCTGATCCCGCACCCGGCGCTGACGCACGGGCGCACGCAGTACGCGCTGGCGAAGGACGAGGTCAACTACGTCGGTGAGGCGATCGCGTTCGTGGTCGCCGAGGACCGCTACATCGCCGAGGACGCGGTCGGCCGGATCCGGGTCGACTACGAGTTGCTGCCGCCCGTCGTCGGCGTCGACGCTGCCAGGGCGGCGAAGACACTCGTGCACGACGACGTGCCCGGCAACATCGGCGCCCGCCTGGAGCAGAACGTCGGTGACGCACCGGCTGCCATCGAGAAGGCGCCGCACCGGCTCGAGCTCGACCTCACGATCGAGCGCAGCGCGTGCATGCCGATGGAGGGCCGCGGCACCGTCGCGCGCTGGGACCCGGACCTCAACCGGCTCCAGGTGTGGACGTCGACGCAGAGCTCGACCGGCGTACGCGCGGCGGTCGCGGTGAAGATGGGCCTCGACCTCGGCCAGGTCGACGTGATCACCCCCGACGTCGGCGGCGGCTTCGGCGTGAAGATCAACCACCCGTGGCCCGAGGAGCTCCTCGTCCCGATGGCGGCGAAGGCCCTTGGTCGCACGGTGAAGTTCACCGAGGACCGGCGTGAGCACTTCATCTCGTCGGCGCACGAACGCGGCCAGGTGCAGCACATCGAGGTCGGCTTCGACGACGACGGCCGGCTGCTCGGGCTCGACGTGGAGTTCTGGCACGACCACGGCGCCTACATCCCGTACGGCCTGATCGTGCCGATCATCACCTCGACCCAGCTGCTCGGTCCCTACAAGCCGCAGAACTATCGCGTCGTCTTCGAGTCGCTCTACACCAACACCGTGATGGTCACGCCGTACCGCGGGGCCGGGCGGCCGCAGGGCTGCTACGCGATGGAGCGCACGATGGACGCGATCGCGGCGTACCTCGGCAAGGACCGCGCCGACGTGCGCGCCGTGAACTTCATCCAGCCCGACGAGTTCCCCTACGACCAGGGGCTGATCTTCCAGGACGGCCGCGAGCTGGAGTACGACTCCGGCGACTACCCCGCGTCGCTGGAGAAGCTCAAGGCGTTGGTCGGCTGGGACGAGTTCCCGGCGTTCAAGGCGGAGATGGCAGCGCAGGGCCGGCAGGTGGGCATCGGTCTCGCCTGCTACGTCGAGGGCACCGGTGTCGGACCCTACGAGGGCGCGCACGTGCACATCGAGACCAGCGGCAAGGTCAAGGTCGCCACCGGCCTGACCACCCAGGGCCAGGGCCACGCCACGGTCTTCGCGCAGCTCGTCGCCGACGAGCTCGGCGTGAAGTTCGAGGACGTCGAGGTCGTCACGGGTGACACTCGCCGGATGCCGTACGCCGTCGGCACGTTCGCCTCGCGAGCGGCCGTGATGAGCGGCTCGGCGATCCACCTGGCCGCGAAACGGGCCAAGGAGAAGGTGCTCAAGATCGCCGCCGAGGCGCTCGAGGCGTCCGAGGACGACCTCGAGATCGTCGACGGTGTCGTGTCCGTGAAGGGCTCGCCCGGCACCTCGATCGACCTGGGCACCGTGTCGGTGCTGTCCAACCCGCTGCGCTACGCCTTCGACGAGGCGTCCAAGGCCGCGACCCAGTTCTCGGTCGGCGACCCGGGCAAGCCGCCGGTGCCCGAGGACGAGGAGCCCGGCCTCGAGGGCAGGGACTTCTACTCGCCGGAGCGCGCGACGTTCGCCTCCGGCATGCACGCCGTGATCGTGGAGACCGACCCGGAGACGGCCGAGATCACGATCCTCAAGTACGCCGTCGTCCACGATTGCGGCCACCTGATCAACCCGATGATCGTCGAGGGCCAGATCCACGGCGGCGTCGCGCAGGGCATCGGGGGAGCGCTCTACGAGCGGATGGCGTACGACGAGTCGGGGCAGCTGCTCAACGCGTCGTTCATGGACTTCCTGATGCCCTACGTCACCGAGGTGCCCGACGGCATCGACATCGACCACCTCGAGACGCCGTCCCCGCTCAACCCGCTCGGCATCAAGGGCGCCGGTGAGGCGGGCGTGATCCCGTCCGCCGCCGTGTTCGCCGCCGCCATCGAGGACGCCGAGTCCATCACCATCACGGCGATGCCGATCTCGCCGTCCGAGCTGTACGCCCTGCGTCTGGAGAACTCATGAAGATCAGCGGATCCAACGTCGTCCCCTTCCCGGTCGAGACGGTCTGGGACGCGATCCTCGACCCCCGGGTCCTGGTGGCCACGATCCCCGGCTGCGAGCAGCTGGCCGCGACGGGCGACAACGCCTACGACATGACGGTCACGGCCGGCGTCGCCGCGATCAAGGGCACCTATCAGGGCTCCTGCACGCTCTCGGACCTGAAGGACAACGAGTCGCTGGTCATGCGCCTCTCCGGCGCCGGTGCCCCGGGCACCATCGACGCGACCGTCAAGGTGCTCTTCGGCGAGGCAGAGCCCGGCGTGACCAAGATCGACTACGAAGCCGACGCGATCGTCGGTGGCATGGTCGGCGGTGTCGGCCAACGGATGCTCACCTCGGTCTCGAAGCGGATGGCCGGCGAGTTCTTCGGCAACGTCGCGTCCGCGATCGCCTCCCCGGCGGTCGACGCTCCGGTGGTCGAGCCTGTCCAGACCCCGGCGGGCCAGGCAACGCCCGCGCCCGCCACCGTCTTCAGCGCGCCCGCCAAGACGTCCGGTGTCTCCTCGCAGGACGACTTCCTCAAGGGCATCGCCGTCGGCGCCGGACTCGTCGTCCTCGGCGTCGTCGTCGGACGGTTGTTCGGCCGCTCATGAGCATCACCGTCGAGTCCGCCGCACGCGACCAGGCCGGCGCCGTACGACGCCGCGAGATCTCCGCGCGCGAGCTGCTCGACCTGCACCTGGAGCGGATCGCCGTACGCAACCCCGAGCTCAACGCGATCGTCTCGCTCGACGAGGAGCGCGCCCGCGAGGGGGCCGCTGCGGCCGACGAGGCGCTCGCGTCCGGCGCGGAAGTCGGTGCCCTGCACGGGCTCCCGTTCGCCTTCAAGGACACCCACGGGGTCGCGGGCTGGCGCACGACGTACGGCTCCCCACTCTTCGCCGACCACGTCGCCGACCAGGACGACCTGATCGTGGAGCGGGTACGCCGGGCGGGCGTGGTCGTCATCGGCAAGACGAACGTGCCGGAGTTCGCTGCCGGCTCCCACACCTTCAACCGGGTCTTCGGCCTCACCCGCAACCCGGTCGACCCGTCGCGGTCGGCCGGTGGCTCCTCGGGCGGCGCCGCGTGTGCCCTGGCGTCCGGGATGGTGCCGTTGGCGGACGGCTCCGACATGGGTGGGTCGCTGCGCAACCCGGCGTCGTTCTGCGGCGTGGTCGGGCTGCGGCCGTCGCTCGGCCGGGTGCCGGAGTGGCCGCTCTACAACCAGTGGGAGACGACGTCGGTCGGCGGTCCGATGGCCCGCAATGTCGGTGATCTCGCGCTTCTGCTGTCGGTGATGGCCGGCCCGGACCCCCGCGCACCGCAGGCACTGACGGATCCTGGAGCCGCCTTTGCGCCGCCTCTCGACGGCTCGCTCGCCGGGCTGCGTGTCGCGCTCTCTCCCGACCTCGGCGGCGCGATCGAGGTCGACGCCGAGGTCGCCGAGATCGTCGCGTCGTCCGGATCTGCCTTCGCCGGAGCGGGAGCCGTGGTCACGGACGCGCACCCGCTGCTCGCCGAGGCCGACGACACCTTCCGCACCCTGCGCGCGTGGCACTTCCAGGCCAAGTTCGGGATGATGCTGGCCGCCTCGCCCGACGAGTTCAAGCCCTCGCTCGCCGACAACATCCGGGCCGGCGAGTCGCTCACCGGCGCCGATGTGGCCCGTGCCTACGCCCAGCGCACTGCCCTCTCCGAACGGATGCGCGAGTTCTTCGAGACCCACGACCTGCTGGTGCTCCCGGTGTCACAGGTGCCGCCGTTCCCGGCCGACCAGGAGTACCCGTCCGCGATCAACGGTCGCCCGATGGCGACCTACCTCGACTGGATGCGCGCGGCGTACGTCATCACCGTGACCGGCTGCCCCGCCATCTCGGTCCCGTTCGGGCACACCGCCGACGGGCTGCCCGTCGGCGTCCAGATCGTCGCCCCGCACGGCCGCGACCGGTTCCTGCTGGAGGTCGCGGCAGCGTTCGAGGCCGTCAGTCGGCCTGGTTGATCTCGCGGCCTCGCCGGCCCAGCGCACATCCGGCACCTGCCGCGAGCACGATCAGGGTCGGCGCGCCTGCACCCCACGCCGCGCCTTCTGCAGCTTGCCGGTGAGGGTGTCGAGGTCGATGGTGATCACGATGGTGGCGTCGGTGCCGCCGACCTTGGGGAGCCTGTTGGCGGGGATGCGGTCGATGAGCTCGTCGAACGCTCGGCCCAGCCGCTCCGGGCCCGGCCGCCGTTCCGCACCGGGTCCGTGGGTGGCGGGCTGGTGTGCGCGAGCCAGTTCGCCGCCTCGGCAGCGTCCATGGACCACACCGACGCGTCTACCAGGGTGTCGGCGAGGTCGCGCAAATGCGCGGTCGCCGAGGCCATCTGGTGGCGAGGGGCATCGCTGTCATGGGTCAACCCCATCAGGGTCACCGACCCTCAGAGGCCCAGAACCCCTTGTCTTCACAGGGTCCTGGGGCCTTTGTGATCCATCTTCCGCACGATCGTGCGGCTTTTCCGCACGAACGTGTGAACAACCGGAACGCGACGTCCGTGGGGGTTGAGGCTCGGGCCTGGCCGCTCTCACACCTCAACCACCGGGGGCCGGCGTACCGCACCTCAACCGCCGCGCATCACTCATCCACAGGGGCGGTGGATAGCCTGTGGGATCTCACCGGCCCGTTGTGGATGAAGGCCGCGAAACTGTGGAGCACGCAGTCAATTTCGGTGGAACCCGAAGTTTGTTTCCCGAACCCCTTGCGCGCCGATCCCGGGAGGCATAGAACTTCTCCCACGCCCTCCGGCAACGGGAGGCGGGACAGCTCGAAGACGAGGGTCCACACGATCGCCGACCGGCTTGCCGGGGAGTGATCGCGGCGGCTGGGTGACGAGGCCGCTGGGACCGGAGACGAAGAGCGTGTCGACCGGAAGCGTCACCGGTACCGGTCATCTGAAGGGCCCTTGCGACTCATACTCGCGAGGGCCCTTCGTCCATTTCGGGACAGGCGCCGGATGCCCAATCCCGCTCAACTGTGGGGATCTGAGGGATTTCTGTGGACAACTCAGGCCCTTTCTGTGGACAGTCTGGCCAATTCCGGTGGAACCAGAGGAATGTTTCCCGAAAGGTCTTGCGCACCACCTCGCAGAGGGCATAGAACTTTCCCACGCCCTCCGGAGACGGAAGGCGGGACAGCTCGGAGACGAGGGTTCTGACGAGAGCGAACCGGCTTGCCGGGGAGTGATCGCGGCGGCGAGATGACGACGACGCCGGGGCCGGAGAAGCCGAGCAGTCGACCGGGAGCGTCATCGGTACCGGTCAACCGAAGGGCCCTTGGGACTCATACTCTCGAGGGCCCTTCACCTATTTCACCGCGCGACTTTCACCGCGCGACCGATCTTCCGCCGGCGCCCACCCTCTGACACCGAAGTCGGCGGACCCGTCGGTAACCACGAGACTGGGCGAGTGGTCATGTACGCCGTCCTGCACACGGTCATCCCGCCCGTCGCGAAGCTGGTGTGGCGGCCGACGGTGACCGGCCTCGACAACGTGCCGCGCACCGGAGCCGTGCTCCTGGCGAGCAACCACCTGAGCTTCGCCGACTCCCTGGTGATCCCGATCGTGGCGCCGCGCAAGGTGCACTTCCTGGCCAAGTCCGACTACTTCGCGGGCGGCGGGATCAAGCGCAACCTGCAGAAGGCGTGGTTCGAGGGCATGGGGATGCTGCCCGTCGACCGCGACGACCCGCGGGCCGCCATCGCGAGTCTCGAGACCGCGCTCGAAGTGCTGGGCCGCGGGGACGCCTTCGGCCTCTACCCGGAAGGCACCCGCTCACGCGACGGCCGGCTCTACCGCGGCCGCACCGGAGTAGCGCACCTGGCGCTGACCGCGGGCGTGCCCGTCGTCCCCGTCGGCATCACCGGCACCGAGAAGCTGCAACCGGTCGGCTCCCGCTTCCCGAAGGTCGTGCCGGTGACGGTCACGTTCGGCAGGCCGATCGAGGTCGCCGGTCGGTACGACGGCGTACCGCTCGGCAAGGCCCGCCGCGAGGTCACCGACGAGATCATGCGCGCGATCCAGGCGATCACCGGCCAGGAAGAGGCCGGGATCTACAACGAGCGCGCCCCCGACGCGTAGCGTTCCGGTGGGGTGCTCTCGGTGATCGAGCAGGGAGGCGCCCTGGCGCCGACAGTGTCGAGATCCCGGCACCCGAGCGCGTGCGCTGGCTGGGGGGTCTCGACAACGCTCGCTGGCGCTCGCTGCTCGACCAACGGGCACTGCTGGCAGAGGTTGCCGGACGATCGCTGGTTCGTCGGCAAGGTCTGCCGTGGTCCGCTGAGTGGGACCCCGGTTGAATCGACGCATGACCCGACGGATCAGGATCGGCATCGACACCGGCGGCACGTTCACGGACGTGGTGGCCTTCGACGAGGACAGCGGCGAGCTGGTGACGACGAAGACACCGTCGACGCCGAGCAACCCCGCCGACGGCTTCCTCGCCGGCATCGACAAGGTCCTCGGCCTGCTCGGCGCCACCGGCGCCGACATCGACGCGGTCAGCCACGGCACGACGGTGGCGACCAACCAGCTGCTCGAGGGCAAGGTCGACCGGCTCGGGTTCATCACCAACACCGGCTACGAGGCGATGCTCGAGATCGCGCGACAGTCCGTGCCCGACGGCTACGGCAACTCCTACTTCTGGGTGAAGCCCGAGCGGATCGTGCCGCGCGACCGGGTCAAGGGCGTCGAGGGACGCCTCGACGTGAACGGCGAGGAGGTGCGGCCGTTCGACGAGGACGGTGCCCGTGCCGTCGCCCGCTGGTTCAGGGCGCAGGGCATCACCACCCTGGGCGTCTGCTTCCTGCACGCCTACGCCAACCCGGTGCACGAGGAGCGGATGCGCGCGATCCTCGCCGAGGAGCACCCCGACGCGGTGGTCTCGCTGTCCAGCCAGGTGCTGCGCGAGTACCGCGAGTACGAACGGGCGATGACGACCCTCGTCGACGCCGCCGTCAAGCCGCGGCTCTCGGCGTACGTCACCAACATCAAGACCCGTCTCCGGGTATATGGGCAGAGCGCCCTCGACAACCGGGTCATCCCGTTCTACGTGATGAAGTCCAACGGCGGCGTGCTCTCCGCCGACGAGGTCGTGCACCAGCCGATCACCACCGTGCTCTCCGGCCCTGCGGCCGGTGCGCTCGGCGCCGCGCTGATCGCCAAGGTCGCCGGCTTCGACAAGGTGTTGACCTCCGACGGCGGTGGTACGTCGACCGACGTGTCCGTCGTCATCGACGGCGAGCCGACGCTGACCACCGAGGGCTCGGTCGGCGCCTTCCCGTCGAAGATCCCGATGATCGACGTCGTCACCGTCGGTGCGGGCGGCGGCTCGATCGCCTGGCTCTCGCCCGAGGGGACCCTCAAGGTCGGCCCGCAGTCGGCCGGCGCCGACCCCGGTCCGCTCTGCTACGGCAAGGGCGGCACCGAGGTCACGATCACTGACGCCCATGTCTTCCTGGGCCGGATCCCGCCGCACCTGCTCGGCGGCGAGATCCCGCTCGACGTCGACGCAGCCCGCGCCGGCATCGAGGCGCTGGCCAAAGAGCTCGGCATGTCGCCGGAGGCGTGTGCCTCCGGAGTCCTGGAGATCTCGGCCTGGAACCAGGCCAACGCGCTGCGCCAGGTCACCGTCAAGCGCGGCCTCGACGTCCGCGACTTCACGCTGACGACGTTCGGTGGTTCGGGCTCGCTGCTGCTCTGCCGCCTGGTCGACGTGCTGGGCCTGCCTGCCGTGCTCGTGCCGCCCAACCCGGGCAACGTCTCGGCGTTCGGGCTGCTGACCGTGGACGTGAAGAACGACTACGTGCAGACCCACGTCACCCTCGCCGACCAGCTCGACCCGGCCACCGTCACGGGCGTGTACGACGCGCTCGCCACACGGGCTGCGGAGGCGCTGTCCAAGGAGGGCTTCGACCCGGCCGAGCACCAGTTCGTCCGCACCGCTGACCTCCGCTACTTCGGCCAGGCCTTCGAGGTGCGCGTCCCGGTCGGCGAAGGCGAGCTGGACCCGGCCGTGGTCGCCGACGCCTTCCACGCCGAGCACCGTGCGACGTACGGCTACGACTTCTCCGGTGACTCCACCCAGCAGGTCGAGTGGGTCAACCTCCGGGTCTCCGGCATCGGTCCGATCCAACGCCCGGAGATCAAGAAGTCCCCGGTTGAGGAAGGCGCGCTGGCGCCTGTCTCGAAACCCCGGGCCACGAGGCAGGTCTGCTTCGACGCGACCGAGGGGTACGTCGAGTCGCCGGTGCTCTGGCGACCGGACCTCGCCCCCGGCACGGTGGTGACCGGCCCGGCGATCATCGAGGAGTTCGGCTCGACAGTGCCGCTGCACCCGGGCTTCACGGCCCGCATCGACGAGTACCTCAACATCATCGTGACCAGGAGTCAGGCATGAGCGACAGCCGCCGCGCACCCACCGACTTCCCGTTCGGCCACCTCACCGACGACGCGGGTGCGAGCGCCGACCCGGTGCTCGTCGAGATCGTCCAGGGCTCGCTGGCGAGCGTCGAGATGGAGGTCGAGACCGCCATCGGCCGGACCAGCCGCAGCCCGATGATCCGCGACGCGCACGACTTCCGCGCCGGTATCCACGACCGGCTGCTGCGCAAGCTCACCGGCCGCTCGTACTCCGCGCTCGTGCACCCCGTCGCCCGTGACTTCCCGATCGAGGAGATGCAGGAGGGCGACGTCTTCTTCCACAACGACGTCTACCGCTCCGAGGGCGGCATCGGGCACCTGCCCGACCTCTGCGTCACGGTTCCGGTCTTCAGCGGCGCGCCCGACGAACGCAGAGTCGTGGCGTTCGTCCAGGCCTTCGGGCACCACGACGACATCGGCGGCGCCGTACCCGGCTCGATGCCCTCCAACGCCACCAGCGTCTTCGAGGAGGGCCTGATGGTCCCCCCGATCCGCCTCTGGGACGCGGGCGTCCCCAACAAGGCCGCCCTGTCGATCATGACCCGCAACTCCCGGATGCCGGAGTCGCTGGCCGCCGACCTCGACGCCGAGTGCTCCGCCTGCCTGATGGGCGCGCGCCGGCTCGGCGAGCTCTTCGACCGGTACGGCGTGGACACCGTCGAGTCCTGCTTCGACGCGATCATCAGCCGCACCACCGAGACCTACCGCCGCGAGATCCTCAGCCAGATCCCGGTCGGGGAGTGGGTGTGGGAGGACTACGCCGAGCACGATGGCGTCGACGTACCGCAGCTGCACACCCAGCGGATCACGCTGACGCGCACCCCGGCCGACGACCCGGAGGGCGAGCGCCTGATCCTCGACTTCGGCGGCACCTCGCCGCAGGCCAAGGGGCCGATCAACCACTGCGGTGACTACAGCGACGGCGTCTTCCTCAAGAAGTGGCTGGCGCCGATCCTGCGCAACCTCGCCAAGGACCCCGGGCGGATGGCCGAGCTCGACGTCAACGAGGGCATCGTGCCGCTGATCGAGATGCGGTTCCCGCCGCCGGGCACCCTGCTCACCCCGGTCTTCCCGGCGCCGACCAACGCGCGCACGTTCGTGATCCTGCGGCTGCTCGGCGTGCTCGCCGGCGTGGTCGCCAAGGCGGTCGACGGCCGGATGCCGGCCGACCAGGAGACGATCCGCTACACCGGCGTGTACGGCGAGGACCTCGAGGGCCGGCCGTACCTGATGCGCGAGGTGCTGGGCGGCGGGTCCGGCGGTCGCTACTACGCCGACGGCGAGGACACGATCCACGTCGTGCCCGACTCCCGCAACCTGCCCTCGGAGTTCACCGAGGCGCGCTTCCCGTTCCGCGTCGAGTCGCTGTCGCTGGCGATGGACAGCGGGGGAGCGGGCCAGTTCCGCGGCGGCCTCGGCTACGAGAAGCACATCCGGATGCTCAAGGACGGCCACTTCATGTCCATCGCGGACCGGTCGATCCTGGCCTGCTGGGGCGTGAAGGGCGGGCTCGCGGGCAAGCCCTTCGAGGTCGTCATCGACGCCGGCGGGCCCAACGAGCGCGAGGTCGACGCCCTGGCCGACGCCGAGCCCGTCGCCGCAGGCGAGGTGATCCGCATCCGCACGACGGGTGGTGGTGGCTGGGGCAACCCGCTCGACCGCGACCCCGAGCTCGTCGTCCGTGACGTCGTCTGGCGCAAGGTCTCCCCGGAGGCCGCGCTCACGTCGTACGGCGTGGTGCTGACGGGTTCGCTCGATGACGACTCGCTGTCGTACGACGAAGCCGCGACGACTGCCGAGCGGGCCGCCCGCCCGGCGCCGAGCGAGGCCTTCTTCGACCGCGGCCCGGGCTATGCCGCCCTCGCCGACGGTGCGGCGTACGCCGAGGTCGACCTGGTCTAAGGCGTGCCGCCGACAGATGGCGGGATGTCGCTCGGTGACGCGAGCTCATATCGTCCGTGGCCTTGTCGGGTCGGGTCGTTGACGAACCGGACGGTGCCGTCGTTGAGCAGCGCGAACAGGTGCTTCCTCTCGGCGGCGCTGAGTCGTCGAAAGTGCACGTCGGTGGTCCACCACTGAAGGCGGCTGCGTCGCTGGATGATCGCTCCGTCGCGAACCGCGACGAGGACACGGGTTCGAACGTCCCGAGATGGCTGCTGGGGCATCGGCACCCTTCGTCGTTCATCGTTGTGATTGTCAAAGGCATGCCCAATATAGTGGGCGCCACCGACCATGCCGCCCAATCCGCATTTTCGGGTGGGTCGAGTGCTCGGCTGGCGCGCGCCTTGCAGTCGGCACTGCGCGGGCGCACGATGGAGGCACGGCGCACGAAGAAGGTGAAGCCGATGGGCACCACCGATGTCCTCCGCAGCTCGATCCAGCACAGCCAGGGGCGGCTCTCGGGCCGACTCGCCGAGGCGCGGTCGATGGAGGCCTCGCGCGACCGGCCCCGCGACGGCCACGAACGCATCGACGCCTTCCTCGCGACCACCAGCATGCATCTGCACGCCGTCGACGCGGTGCTGCTGCCGCCGGCGCGACGCAAGCTCGCCGACGGCGGTCCGCTCGTGCACGACTACCTGCGCTCGAGCAAGGCGCTCGAGGTGGAGCTCGCGCACGTGAAGGCGCACGAGTACGGCTCGGTCTACGAGACGTCGTACGGGTGGCTCGACGTGTGGTCCGACGTCGAGGTCGCGATGGCGGACCACCAGCGGCACGAGGCCGTGATCGGGATCCGGCTCAGCGACACGCTTCCCGACGACGACCTCGACGTGCTCGCCCGGCGCCTGTGGGCCGCCGAGCTGGCGGCGCCGAGCCGGCCGCATCCCTACACGCCTCACACCGGCCCGTTCGGGGTCGTGGCTCGTCGGGTGATGCACGCGGTCGACCGTTTCTGGGACACGGCCGAGGGTCGGATGGTGCCGGAGGCGACACCGGAGCCGAAGAAGCCGCCGGGCCGGTTCGCGCAGTACGTCATGGGCGACCCGCGCTTCGACGAGGAGAGCGAAGCCCGGTAGGTCGCTACGCTCCTGAGCGTGCCCATTCGACGAGGCTCGGGAGCATCATGACGGTCGACAACCCACTCGAGAAGTACTTCAGGGCGAACGACAAGCGGCTGATCCACAAGTGGATGCACTACTTCGAGATCTACCACCGCCACCTCGCGCGATTCCGAGGCAAGCCGGTCACGATCCTCGAGTTCGGGGTCAGCCACGGCGGCTCGCTGCAGATGTGGCGCAACTACTTCGGCCGGAAGGCGAAGATCTACGGCGTCGACATCGACCCGCGCTGCGCCAAGCTCGGTGGTCGGCGTACGAAGGTCTTCATCGGTGACCAGGAGGACCGGGTCTTCCTGCAGTCGATTGCCGACGAGATCGGACCGGTGGACGTGCTCATCGAGGACGGCGGGCACACCATGGGTCAGCAGATCGCGACGTTCGAGGTGTTCTACCCGCAGATGGTCTCCGACGGGGTCTTCCTGATCGAGGACCTGCACACCAGCTACTGGGAGCAGTACGGCGGCGGCTACCGACGCCCCGGCACCTTCATCGAGTACGCCAAGGGCCTCACCGACCAGCTGAACGCCTGGCACTCGCGCGAGGAGGGGTTCGTGGTGGACGAGTTCACCCGCACCACCAAGTCGGTCCACTTCTACGACAGCATCATCGTCTTCGAGCGGGGGAAGGTCGACAAGCCGCACGCGGAGCGCACCGGCCGCTGGAGCTTCGGCAAGCGCAAGGGCACCATCGCGACGTACGACGAGGGGTAGGGCATGCGGGTCGCCGTCCTGGGCGGACACGGCAAGACCGGGCGAGCGGTGTGCGCAGCTCTTGTCGAGCGGGGTGCGATCGCCGTCCCGCTCGGCCGTGCGGACTGGGCCGACCTATCCGGCTCCCTCGACGGCTGCGACGCGGTCTACGTGATCGCGCCCAACCTCCACGCCGACGAGCCGGCGTACGTCGCGGAGGTGCTCGACGCGGTCCGGGCCGCCGGGGTCGGCCGGATCGTCTACCACTCGGTCGCCTCACCCTGCGTCCCCGCGATGCCGCACCACCTGGGCAAGGCCGTCTCGGAGGACGTCGTACGCCGCTCCGGGCTGGCGTGGACGGTCCTCCAGCCGGGCGCCTACCTGCAGAACCTCGACCTGACCGGACCCGTGCGGGTGCCGTACGACGTGCACGCGACGTTCGGCTTCCTCGACCTCGCCGACCTGGGCGCCGCCGCGGCGACGGTGCTGCTCGACGACGGCCACGTCGGCGCGACGTACGAGCTGGCCTCGCGCGTCGCGACCGTCGCCGAGCTCGCCGCGGAGGCCGGAGTCGCCGCCGAGCAGGTCGACGACCCCGGCACGCACCCGTGGCTGAGCGCGATGTTCGCCTACTACGACCGGCACGGGCTGCCGGTCGGCACGCTGCCGCTGCGGGCGCTGTTCGGCTGCTGATCGCGGTGAAGGTCCACCCCGCCGCAGGTCAGTTGCTGTTGTTGGTCGGCAGCTGGGGGATCAGCCATCCCAGGAAGGCGTCCTGGCTGCGGGTCTGCAGGTAGATCCGGCCGGGGCCGGTCAGGTCGCAAACCAGGCCCTCACCGGAGAAGAACGTCGACTTCCAGTTGCCGACCTTGCGCACGTTGTACTGGATCCCGTCGGTCCACGCAACCATGTGGCCGGTGTCGACGGTGTAGGTCTGGCCGGGCTGCAGATCGATCGAATGGATCGCGCCGTAGCTGGAGAGCACCAGGTCGCCCTGGCCGGCGACGCGCAGCATGAAGAGGCCCTCGCTGGAGAAGAACGTCTTGCCGCCGCCCCACTTGGTGTCGATCTCGATGCCGCTCGACGAGGCGAGGTAGGAGCCGGACTGCACGAAGAGCGTGCCGCTGAGCGGCCAGTGCACGATGTCGCCGGAGAGGGTCGGGGCGAGGTAGAGCTCGGCGCCGTCGGACTGCGCGGTGAAGGTGTTCATGAAGAACGACTCGCCACCGAGCACCGAGCGCTTCAGACCCTTCAGCAGGCCTCCCTGGGTGGTCGTCTCCATGGCGACGCCGGGCGACATCGCGAGCATCGCTCCCGACTCGGCGCGGACCACCTCCCCGGCGGTGAGGGTGAGCTTGGCGGCGGCGTACGCCGGGCTGTAGAGGATCTCTGTCTGCATGCGCCGAGCCTAGGCCGCCGCGTGAGCTCAGAGGACGAGCTGCGCGGGTGGTCCGGACAGCACGGACTTCACGAAGCGGCTGGTCTCGTCGCCGAGGACCTCCTCCTCGCCCTTCTCCAGCGCCTCGATCACCTGGACGACGAGGTCGGCAGGCTCGGACTTCGGCGCGGTGACGCCGGCCGTCATGTCGGTGTCCATGTAGCCGACGTGCACGCCGATCACCAGCGTGCCCTGCTCACGGAGCTCGCCCCTGGCCGCGTTGGTCAGTGACCACAGGGCCGCCTTGGTCGCGGAGTAGCCGGCCGTCTGCGGGCTCGTCATCCAGGAGAGCGCCGAGTGGATGTTGACGATCGCACCGCCGCCGTTGGCTGCGAGGATCGGCGCAAAGGCGCGGGTGACGTGCAGCGGGCCGATGACGTTGGTCTCGAGCTCCTCACGGAAGCCGTCGAGCGACTCGCCCGTCAGCAGCGAACCGCTGCGGCCGATGCCGGCGTTGTTGATGACGACGGTGACGTCGCCCAGTGAGTCCGCGGCTGCGGCGACGGAGGCCGGGTCGGTGACGTCGAGTCGTACGGCGATGGCACCGGGCGTGGTCACGGACTCGGGGTCGCGCGCCCCGGCGTACACGGTCGCGCCCGCCTCGACAAGGGCCTCGGCGAACGCCTTGCCGAGGCCGCGGTTGGCTCCGGTCACGAGAACGGCGGACTGGTCGATGGAGATGCTCATGGGTGGCGCCTTTCGTTGTTGCGGACCGAGCGGTCCGTCATGGTGGCAGCCACTGGGGTGGCGCATTCATTCCCGATCTGGACCGATCGGTCCGTACGATCGCCCCATGCCCCGCCCCGCCGACCCCGCCACCCGCGACCGGATCCTCGCCGCTGCCAGCAGGCTCTTCTACACGCGCGGGATCCGGGCGGTGGGCATGGCGGAGATCGTGGCTGCTGCCGGTTGCGGCAAGAACGTGCTCTACCGGCACTTCCCGAGCAAGGAGGAGCTGGTCCTGGCCTACCTGCACCGCCTCGCGGAGCAGCTCGACGACTCGATGGACGCTGCCGTCGTCGGCCTCGAGAAGATGCCGAGCGCGGCGCTGGTGGCCGTCACCCGCGAGGTCGCCGACCGGGTGGCGGCGCGGGGCTTCCGGGGATGCCCGTTCCGCAACTACCTGCGCGAGATGCGCGACCCGTCCGACGCGCCGGGCCGGTTCGCGCTCACCGAGATCCGCGCCCTGCGCCGGCGGGTCGACGGGCTGGTCGCCGCGATGGGCGTCGAGGAGCCGGACGTGATGGCCGACCGGATCTGGCTGGCGATCGAGGGGATGTACGCGAGCGCGCCGTACGGCGACCGCCCCGCTGCCGCGACCAGCGCAGTCGGTCTCGTGCAGGAGCTGCTCGCGGCCGCGTAGGTCTATTCGGGGATCGGCGGGCCCACGACCTCGAGGCCGTAGCGCGGGGAGGCGTCCAGCCAGCGCGGGATCTCGACCTCCGGCGCCAGGCCGTCGTCGCCGGGCAGGCGTAGCTCGGCCGCTGGGATGCCGACCTCGTCGTACAGGCCGAGGAGGCCGCCTGGCTCGACCATGGCGAGGAAGCGAGCCGGCTCGTCGCCGCGGATCCGGAAGGCGTGGGGGAGGCCTGCGGGGAGGTACATGAAGCACCCGGCGTACAGCTCGTGGTCCTCGTCACCGGCGCGGTAGTCCATCCGGCCGTCGAGGAGGTAGAACGCCTCGGCTTCGCGGGTGTGCCGGTGCAGCGGCGTCGCGACCCCGGGCGGCTGCGTCACGAGGGCGACGCCGAGCCGGTCGGATCCGGGTGGCGACTCCAGCAGGTGCTCGAAGAGCGAGCTCATCGCCCAGGTGCCGCGAGCGGTGCCGGGCTCGCGCACGACGGCCCGGGCAGGTGGGGACACGTCCGACATGGCGACCCTCAATTCATCCGAATAGGATTCGGTTCAATTGGTACGGTAGGCCCCGTGGGTGGTCCGGTCAAGAAGCGCAGGTACGACTCATCGCGTCGGCGCGCAGCCGCCGAGGCGAGGAGAGCCGCGATCCTGGTCGCTGCGCGCGAGCTCTTCTCGACGCGTGGGTACGCCGAGACCTCAGTGGCCGAGATCGCCGCAGCGGCCGAGGTCTCGGTGGACACGTTGTACGCCGCGGTCGGTCGCAAGCCCCGGCTGCTGCTCGCCGTCCACGACATGGAGCTGGCCGAGGGCGATACGCCGCTGCCGGCCGAGCAGCGTGGCTATGTCCGGGACGTCCGGGCAGCCGGCACCGCCGAGGAGAAGATCGCGCTCTACGCCGCGGCGCTGGCCCGGGTGCTGCCGCGGTCCGTGCCGCTTCTCGAGGCACTGCGAGTCGCCGGCCGTTCCGACGCCGGCTGCCGGCAGGCCTACGAGTCCGTCAGTGAGCGTCGAGCGGCGAACATGCGGCTGTTCGCCGCGGACCTGCGGGCCACCGGACAGCTGCGCGACGACCTCGATGACGACACGGTCGCCGACCTGGTGTGGTCGATGAACTCGCCCGACTACTTCCAGCTCCTCCGGTCGCGGGGGTACTCGCCCGGACAGTACGCCGCGCTCGTGCAGGAGGTGTGGACGCGGACTCTCCTACATAAAAGTCGAGCGGGTCAGCAGAATTAAGTGCGTGACCGTCTCGCGCCCCAACGTCGTCCTGATCCTGGCCGACGACCTCGGTTACTCCGACCTCGGTTGCTATGGCGGCGAGATCCGCACCCCCAACCTGGACCGGCTCGCCGAGGACGGCGTACGACTGGCGCAGTTCTACAACACGGCCCGGTGCGGCCCGTCGCGCGCGTCGCGGCTGACCGGGCACGCTGCGCTCCGACTCGGCCACGGTCGCCGAGGAGCTCGTCGTGGCGCGCGAGCAGATCATCGATCTCTACCGGGATCTGCACGAGCGGCGCGTGGTTGTCGAGGGCGGGGTCGATGGGTGGAGGCGTCAGTCCTCGGTGAACTCGGCGACGATCACGAGGTCGGGCTTCACGGCTGCGTCGATCCAGACGTGGCACGCACCCCGGTCGAGGAGCACCTCCTCGATGGCGTCGAGCAGGGCCAGCTGCAGGTCCGCGCTCGCCTCGGGGTGGACGGTGAGTACCCGCCGGATCAGTGCCATGGCGCCTGCGTCGCCCCCGAGGTCGGCTGCATTGTGGTCACGCGCGTTGTGTCCATCGGACGGTCAACGTCCGACCCACCGGCTTCGTCACGGACGTGGCCGAGATTGGGTGTTTGATCACAGGGCCGCAGCCTCGGCAGGTGTGAATCCGGCGCCGACCGGGCACGTGACGTTGGTTGGGAGAATGCTGTCGACAGGCTGCTCTACGCACGGAGCAGGCCGCACAGGGAGTCCAGGTGTGGGCGTCGCGTCAACGGACTGACCAACGGACTGACGGTGTGCCGGAGTCGGCGCGAGGCCGCCGGATCGTGGTCCTGGGCGCGCACATCGCGGTGGCCGAAGCGCTGTGCAACGCCCTGGAGCGAGCCGGCTACCGTGCCAGTCACCTTCTCGGCTCGCCTGGCGGCGCGCTCGCGTCCCAGGTGGCGGCCACCTCGCCGGACGTCGTCGTCGTCGGTTCACAAAGTGGCGACCTCGCGTTCGAACGGATGCCGCTGATCGCCGAGCTCGCCGCCGCCGGAATCCCGGTGGTCGGCCTGGCAGGTTCGCGTGACGACGCCGTACGGCGACGGCTGATCCGGCGCGCCGGCGCGACCGTGGTCGTCGAGCACGCCGACGGGCTCGCGCACTTCGTAGACGTCGTCGAAGCCGTGAGCGGAGGCACCTTCGAGCAGGTCCCGGCCCCCGAGCTCGGGACGTCCGAGGACGAGGCGCGTGAGAGGTACGTCGTCAGGCTGGCTCGGCTCACCCCTCGGGAACGAGAGGTCCTCGAGCACCTCCGGCTCGGACACACCGTCGACGAGATCGCCCGGCGGGACCACGTGGCGATCGCGACCGTGCGCGGCCAGGTCGCGAGCGTGCTGCGCAAGCTGGACGTCTCGACGCAGCTCGCCGCGGTCGCGGTGACCCACTGGGCGACGGAGCGCGGCGACGGCTGAGTGCCAGACTCGTCCCCGTGACGCTCTCCGAGACCGACCTCCACCACCTCCGTCGCTGCGTCGAGCTGGCGCGCGAGGCCCTCGACGACGGCGACGAGCCGTTCGGGTCCGTGCTGGTCTCCGGTGCCGGCGAGGTGCTGTATGCCGACCGCAACCGGGTGAAGGACGGCGACCAGACCCGGCACCCGGAGTTCGACATCGCCCGGTGGGCGGGGGAGCACCTGCCGCAGGAGGAGCGGGTGGCCTGCACCGTCTACACGTCCGGCGAGCACTGCCCGATGTGCTCGGCCGCGCACGCCTGGGTCGGGCTCGGCCGCATCGTGTACGCCGTGTCGGGCGCCCAGCTCGGCGCCTGGCTGCAGGAGTGGGGCGTCGCACCCGGCCCGGTCACCCCGATGTCGGTCCAGCAGGTAGCCCCTGGCGTACCCGTCGACGGTCCGGCCGCCGAGCTCGAGGCCGAGGTCCGCGCGCTGCACGCCCGGTTGCACGGGGTGGAGCAGTGAGCCGGCGGCCAGCGATCGCCGAGGCCCTCGACCTCGAGCCGCACCCCGAGGGCGGCTGGTACCGCCAGACCTGGCGTTCGCCCGTCGACGTCACGCTGCCCGACGGCCGGGTGCGTCCGACCGCGACGCTGATCTACTTCCTGCTGCCGGCGGGCGAGTCGTCCGCGTGGCACAAGGTCACGTCCGACGAGCTCTGGATGGCGCACACCGGCGCGGTCACCCTCGAGCTCGGCGGGAAGGGAGCGACGCCAAGCCCCGAGTCGAGCGCCGTCGTCGACGCCGAGCACCCGCAGGCACTGGTGCCCGGCGGGGTGTGGCAGCGGACCGTCCCGAGGGACGCCGACGCGCTGGTCAGCTGCCTGGTCTCGCCGGGCTTCGACTTCGCCGACTTCGAGCTCGAGCGATGAGCAGCCTGACGCTGGTCACCGGTGGCACCCGGGGCATCGGTGCCGCGATCGCGATGCGGCTCGCGCGCGACGGCCACGACCTGGTGCTGGGCTACGCGCGCGACGACGGCGCCGCCGAGGAGGCCCGGCTCGCTGTCGAGGACGCGGGCGCGCGGTGCGCCGTCGTACGCGCCGACCTGACCGAGCCAGCGGGCGTCGACCGGCTCTTCGAGGCCGCCTCCGAGCACGGCCGGCTGACCGGCGTGGTCAGCAACGCCGGCGCGACCCTGCACATCGGTCGACTCGCCGAGACGCCTCCCGAGATCGTCGAGGCGACCATCGACCTCAACCTGACCTCCGCGCTGCTGGTCGCCCGCGCCGCGGTCCGCGCCCTCGGGACCTCGTACGGCGGAGCGGGCGGCGTGATCGTCAACATCAGCTCGGGTGCGGCGACGCGGGGGGCGCCGGGTGAGTACGTCCAGTACGCCGCGGCGAAGGCGGGGGTCGACGCCCTGACCGTCGGCCTCGCCCAGGAGGTCGCGGCCGAGGGCATCCGGGTCGTCGGCGTCGCCCCCGGCATCGTGCGCACCACGATCCACGCCGATGCCGGTGAGCCCGGCCGACTGGACCGGGTCGGTCCGCTGGTGCCGCTCGGCCGCCCCGGGGAGCCGCACGAGGTCGCCGACGCGGTCGGCTGGCTGATGAGCGACGAGGCGTCGTACGTCACCGGCACGACGCTGCGGGTGGCCGGCGGGCGGTGAGTCGCCGGGCGCTGAGTCGCCGGGCCCTGTCTGGACAACCGGAGGGATGTTCGCCGTCGCCCGGTGGGGACGGGCGCATCTCCCTAGGGTCGCGTCGGCAACACGAACCCCACTCGTCACACGGGCGGAGACGGGTTCGGCCCACAACGGGGAGACAACTTGGGACGCTGGAACCGCAACGGCAACTCGACCTTCGGCTACGAGTGGCTGCGCGGTGCCATCGTCGTCGGCACGGCCAGCACCTACACGCTGACCGCTGCCGACGCCGGGCAGGGAATCTCGCTGCGAGTGACGAACACCAACTTCGACCTGGACCAGCCGCGGACCGCCTCAGCGACCACCCCCGTCAAGGTCGCGAAGTACTCGTCCGCCGTCAGCGCGAAGGCCAAGGCGATCAAGAAGGGCAAGAAGGCCGGTGCCTCGCAGGTCACGGTCTCGGTCAAGGCAGGCGCACAGGCCGCAGCCAAGATCACCGGCACCGTCAAGGTCACCGAGGGCAAGAGGAAGGTGGCCACGGTCAAGATCAAGAGCGGCAAGGGCAGCTTCCTGGTCTCGAAGGCCGGCAAGCACCACTACACGCTGACCTACTCGGGCAACGGGTCCACGCTGGGCGACGCCGGCAAGGTGACCGTCATGGTGAAGAAGTCCAAGAAGAAGTAGCGCCTGGCATCAGTGATGGCCCCGGACCTCGTGTCCGGGGCCATCGTGCGCCCGGTTCCGCACTTCGTACTCGGCCGAGCGGCCTTCTGTTGGCAACTCCTGCCATCGCTCGCGGGCTTGGGGGTCATTAGGTTCGAGTCATGAGGGTCCTGCTCGCGCTCGGCGGCAACGCCATGACGGCGGACGGTCGCGCCCGTCCCGAGGACCAGATCGCCGCGGCCGGGGTCGCGATGGAGGCGGTCGCCGGCCTGCTCGAGCAGGACGTCGACGTCGTGGTCACCCACGGCAACGGCCCCCAGGTCGGCAACCTGCTGGTCAAGAACGAGCTCGCCGCCGCCGTCGTACCCCCCGTGCCGCTCGACTGGTGCGGCGCGCAGACCCAGGCGACGCTCGGCTTCGTGCTGATGGACGCGCTCGACGCCGCCCTCGCGCGACGCGGGCTCGACCGGCGTACGGCGACCGTGGTCACCCGCACGCTCGTCTCCGCCGGCGACGCGGGATTCACCCGCCCGACCAAGCCGATCGGTCGCTTCCTGCCCGCCGAAGACGCCGCCCTGCTCGTCGAGCACGGCGAGACCTGGGAGGACCGCGGGGAGAAGGGCTGGCGCCGGGTCGTCGCCTCACCCGAGCCCCTCGAGATCATCGACGCCCCGGCCGCGCGGGCGCTGGTCGACGCCGGCTTCGTGGTCGTCGCCAACGGTGGCGGTGGCATCCCGGTGGTCCGCGACGCCGACGGCAACCTGAGCGGAGTCGAGGCGGTCATCGACAAGGACCTCGGTGCGGCGCTGCTCGCCCGGACGGTCGGTGCCGACGTGCTGGTGATCGGCACCGACGTGGCGCACGCCGTGCTGCACTTCGGCACCCCCGAGGCGCGCGACGTCGGCGTCGTGACCGCCGCCGAGCTGCGTGCGTACGCCGCCGAGGGCCACTTCGCCAGTGGCTCGATGGGCCCGAAGGTGGACGCCGCCTGCCGGTTCGTCGAGGGCGGCGGCGCCCGCGCCGTCATCACCGATCTCGCTCATCTCTCCGAGGCGGTGACCGGCGCGACCGGCACCGTCGTCGTACCCAACTAGTAAAGGACTGTCATGCCTGACGCCATCGAAGTACGCAAGGTCCCGATCCACTCCGTCGCCGACGCCAGCGAGCTGGCGAAGTTGATCGACGACGGCGTGATGGAGGCGTCGCGCGTGATCGCGATCATCGGCAAGACCGAGGGCAACGGCGGGGTCAACGACTACACCCGGATCATCTCCGACCGCGCGTTCCGCGAGGTGCTGGTCGAGAAGGGTGCGCCGGCCGACCAGGTCAAGCAGATCCCGATCGTGTGGTCCGGCGGCACCGACGGTGTGATCAGTCCGCACGCGACGATCTTCGCGACCACCGACGCCGAGCCGAGCGAGGAGCCGCGGCTGACCGTGGGCTTCGCGATGAGCGAGGTGCTGCTGCCCGAGGACATCGGCCGGGTGGCGATGGTCAGCAAGGTCGCCGACGCCGTGAAGGCCGCGATGGAGCGCGCCGGCATCACCGACGTCGCCGACGTCCACTACGTGCAGACGAAGACCCCGCTGCTCACCGTGCACACGATCCGCGACGCCAAGTCCCGCGGGAAGACCGTCTGGACCGAGCACACCCACGAGTCGATGGACCTCTCCAACGGCACCACCGCGCTGGGCATCGCGGTCGCGCTCGGCGAGATCGAGATGCCCACCGACGCCGACGTCATGCACGACCGCTCGCTCTTCTCCGCCGTCGCCTCCTGCTCCTCGGGCGTAGAGCTCGACCAGGCGCAGGTCGTCGTGGTCGGCAACGCGACGGGTGTCGGCGGCCGCTACCGCGTCGGGCACTCGGTGATGAAGGACGCACTGGACTCCGACGGCATCTGGGAGGCCATCCGCGACGCCGGTCTCGACCTGCCGGACCGCCCGCGCACCGCGGACCTCGACGGCAAGCTGGTCAACGTGTTCCTCAAGTGCGAGGTCTCGCAGGACGGCCAGGTCCGCGGCCGCCGCAACGCGATGCTCGACGACTCCGACGTGCACTGGCACCGTCAGATCAAGGCCGCAGTCGGCGGCGTCACCGCCGCCGTCACCGGCGACCCGGCTGTCTTCGTGTCGGTCTCCGCTGCCCACCAGGGCCCCGATGGTGGCGGCCCGGTGGCCGCGATCGTCGACCTGGGCTGAGGCCTGCCGCCGGACGTCATACGAATCGAGCCCTCTGGGCCACGATTCGTATGACGTCCCGCGGCGTCAGGGAGCGATCACCAGCCGGCTGATCAGGCCCTGATCGTCGAAGGTGAACACGAAGCCGAGCAGCACCGGGCTCCCCGGGAAGTCGCCGGAGATCTCGGTGGTCGCGACGTGCGATCCGGTCGAGGTGTCGGCGACTGCGCGTACGTCGTACGCCACCCCTGGCACGCTGCGCCGCCAGGCCCGGACCGCGTCGATGCCGACGTGGGTCTGGCCGTCGTCCTCGACGACGACATCAGGCGCGAATTGGGCGAAGTAGGGCTCCATGTCGGACTGGGTGGCGAGGGCGAAGTAGTCCTGGATGCGTTCGGTGGGAGTGGTCACGACTCCACCGTGCCACCCGCCACCGACATTCGCGTCGTGGGCGTCCCTCGACGTCCTCGTGGAGGATCCGGCAAGAGGCGCAGAGCATCGGTCTAGGGGCTCGCCCGGTTCGCTGGCTTCATGGAGGCATGAACCCCCACTACGGATTCCAAGCGACCATGACCGCCAAGCCCGGCCTCGGTGACCGGCTCGTCGAGCTCCTCCGCACCGGCCTCGACGCGGGCAACCCCGCGTCGACCGAGTACTGCCTCGTCTACCTCGTCAGCCGCTCCGCCGTGGACCCCGACGTCATCCACATCACCGAGGGATGGACGTCGGAGGAGGACCACCACCGGGTCTTCGCGGGCGAGGCCGCCCAAGCGATGGTGTCCCGGTTCGCGGACCTGCTCGCGGGCGAGTCCGTCTACACCGACCAGGTCCCCGTCGCCGGCAAGGCGGAGCTGCGATGACCACCCGCCCCGGCCTCGACCCCGAGCTCGCGACGCTGCTCGGGGCGCTGCCGCAGGCGCCGCCGCTGAGTGCCGAGACGCTGGACCTGATCCGGTCGTACGCCGTGGTGCCGGCCTCGACCGCGCTCGCCGGCCATGACGTCGACCGGCGCGACGTCACACTCACCGCTGCCGACGGCGGATCCGTCGGGCTGACGGTGCTCAGCCCGACGGGCAGCGACGGCGAAGGGACCCGAGGAGGCGCCCCGTGCATCTACTGGGTGCACGGCGGCGGGATGGTGATGGGCGACCGGTTCTCCCAGATCGACATCCCGCTCGAGTGGCTGGCGCGGTTCGGTGCGGTGGTCGTGACCATCGACTACCGCCTCGCGCCCCAGGTGGGTGGCACGACCCTGGTCGAGGACTGCTACGCCGGGCTCGTCTGGACGGCGGAGCACGCAGCGGAGCTCGGCATCGACCCACAGCGCATCGTCGTCGCCGGCACCAGCGCCGGCGGCGGCCTCGCCGCCGGCACGGTCCTGCTCGCCCGGGACCGCCGCGGTCCGGCCGTCGCCGGACAGGTCCTGGCCTGCGCGATGCTCGACCACCGCAACGACACCGGCTCGAGCCATCAGTTCGACGGGCCGGGCGTCTGGTCCCGCGAGGCCAACGCCTTCGGCTGGCGGTGCGTGCTCCAGGGCGAGGCCGACGTGTCGGCGTACGTCTCGCCGGCGCTCGCCGCCGACCTGTCCGGCCTGCCTCCGACGTACGTCGATGCCGGGACCGCCGAGGTGTTGCGCGACGAGGACGTCACCTACGCCACCCGGATCTGGGCGGCCGGCGGCCAGGCGGAGCTGCACGTGTGGGCGGGCGGGTGCCACGGCTTCGACGCGCTCTTCCCCGGCGCGCGGCTGTCGGCCGTTGCCCGCGAGGCACGGACCCGCTGGCTCGACCGCCTGCTGGTGCCATCCGAGCAGCCCTAGGCCGTCGCCTGCTCGGCCTGGCGCATCCGGGTCGCGTCGGCGCTCGGCGGTACGCCGAACTCGCGCCGGTACTCGCGGCTGAACTGCGAGGCGCTGGTGTAGCCGACCGAGTGGCCGACGGCGGCGATGTCGGTCGGGTCGTGGAAGAGCCGCAGGCGCGCGACCTGGAGCCGCAGCCGCTTCTGGTACTGGATCGGGCTCATCGAGGTGACCGCGCGGAAGTGCTTGTGGAACGACGACACCGCCATGCCGCTCAGGGCGGCCAGCTCCTCTACCTGGATCGGCTCGAACGCGTTCGAGCGCAGGTGTCGCACGGCCCGCCCGATGTAGCTCAGGCTGCTGTCGGCCAGGCCGATCTGGCGCACGGTCGGCCCCGCCGGCCCGCTGAGGACGCGCCACAGGAGCTCGCGTTCGACGAGCGGCGCGAGCACCGGTGCGTCCTCGGGGTGGTCGGCCAGGGCGAGCAGGCGCGCGAGGGCCTCGACGATCTCGGGCGAGGCACGGTGGATCGAGATGCCGGGCGGTGGCGGCGTGTGGATCCCGCGAAGCCCGGCGGCCTCGCCGACGAGGAGCTCGGCGATGGCCGCCGGCCGCAGCTCGAGAGCGACGCCGAGGTAGGGCTCCGACCGGGACGCATCGGCGTAGTGCCCGGTGATCGGCAGGTCGACGGCGACCACCATGAACGTGCCGGCCGTCTGGTCATAGACCCGCTCGCCGAGCGCGATCCGCTTGCTGCCCTGGAACGAGAACGCCAGGATCGGCTCCGCGATCGACGGCGTCGGCTCGGTCGGGTCGGTGACCTTCTTGACCAGCACGCCGGGCAGGCCGGAGACCTCGTCCCCCTCGGCCCGCGCGTGGGCCGTGATCAGGGACCGCACCTGCTCGACACCCACCCGCGGCTCCTGTCCTCCCACGCCCGTCCCACGACGGGTGGTCCCGATGATAGGGCCGTCGGCGACCCGCGGCAGGAGGCGCAGGACCACGGTCACAGCCGCTCGCCGCCGGACACCTCGATGACCTGCCCGGTCACCCAGGCGGCGGCGTCGGAGAGCAGGAAGGCGATGATGGCGGCTGCGTCATCAGGTTCGCCGATCCGGCCCAGCGCGATCCCCTCGGCCACGGCCGGGATGAGCTCGGGCATCCTCGCGAACGCGTCGTCCCCGATCCGGGTCCGGGTGGTCCCGGGTGCGACGGCGTTGACGCGGATGCGTCGCGGTGCCAGCTCCTTGGCCCAGTACGGCGTGACCGTGTGCACCGCGCCCTTGAGCGCGGCGTAGACCGAGTAGCCCGCCGACACCCGGTTCGGGAGCGCCGAGGTGCTTCCCGTGTTCACGATCGCGCCGCCGTCGGCGAGCACGGGGAGCAGCTTCTGCGTCAGGAAGTACGGACCTCGCAGCAGCACCCGCTCGTAGCGGTCGAACGCCTCCTCGGTGACCTCCCCGAACGCCAACCCTCCGCCGATCCCAGCGTTGTTGACCAGGTAGTCCAGACGGGTCGCGCCGAACGTGGCGGACAGTGCGCCCACGACCTGCTCCACGAAGCCGTCGAGACCGGCGACGTCGCCGAGGTCGAGCGGTAGGGCGACGGCGCGCCCGCCCTCCGCCGTGATCCTGGCGGCGGTGGCCTCGCCCTCGCTGCCGTGGGACCGGTAGGTGGTGATGACTCCGACGCCGGCGCGCGCGATCGCGAACGCGGCGGCCTGTCCGATGCCGGCGCTGGCGCCGGTGACGAGTGCGACCTTCATGGTGGCTCCGTTCCGTGAGATGGCTGGTGCCTGCCATTGAACGGACGGCGGGAGCCTGGGCCTTGCCCGTTGCTCCGGCGCCCTTGCCCGTTCCTCTCCGGAGGTCAGACGGACGGGCGCGGGCCTCAGGAGTCGAGCCACTCCCGAATGGACGCGTCGTGCTGGCCGAGGGTCGGGGGAGCGAGGTGCGTGGAGCGCCCGCCGGAGTACGGGTTGTCGTCGAAGCGGATCGGCGACCCGGGCAGCTTCACCTCACCCTGCGTGGCATGGTCGACGGAGAGCAGCAGGCCCTGCGAGAGCACCTGGTCCCAGCTGTAGACGTCGTCCATCGAGCGCACCTTGCCCGATGGCACGCCGGCATCCGACAGCAGCTCCAGCCAGTGCTCGGCCGGCGACGACGCGAAGAGCGTCTCGATGCGCGCCACCAGCGCGTCCCGGTTGGCGACCCGCAGCGCGTTGGTCGCGAAGTCCGCCTCGGTGGCGTCCCAGCCGAAGGCACTGCACAGGGCCCGCCACAGCCCCTCGGAGCCGCACGCGATCTGCACGGGAGCGCTCGCCGTCGCGAACATGCCGTACGGAGAGATCGATGGGTGGTGGTCGCCGGCCAGACCGGGTACCTCCCCGGCAACCGTCCACCGGGTGCCCTGATAGGCGTGCACCCCGACCATGCCGGCCAGGAGGGACGTCCGCACGACGCGTCCGCGACCCGTCTGGGATCGCTCGTGGAGGGCGGCGAGGACGCCGTACGCGCCGTACATGCCGGCGATCAGGTCGGCGATCGGCACCCCCACCTTCGTCGGCTGGTCGGTGCCGGTGATCGACATCAGCCCACCCTCGCCCTGCGCGATCTGGTCGTAGCCGGCACGCTTGGCCTCCGGCCCGTCGTGCCCGAAGCCCGTGATCGACAAGATGATCAGTCCCGGGTTGAGCGCGTGCAGCCGTGAGACCGGGAAGCCGAGCCGATCGAGCACGCCGGTCCGGAAGTTCTCCATCAGCACGTCGGCCCGCGCGACCAGCCGCGCCAGCACCTCCTTGTCGTCCTCGGACTTGAGGTCGAGGACGAGCGACTCCTTGTTGCGGTTGGCGGACATGAAGTACGTCGACTCGCGCTCGTCCTCCTCGCCGACGAACGGCGGGCCCCAGCCGCGCGAGTCGTCGCCGGTCGGCGACTCGACCTTGATCACCCGCGCCCCCATGTCGCCGAGCATCATCCCGGCGTGCGGGCCGGCGAGCGCGCGGGTCAGGTCGAGCACGATCAGGTCGGAGAGCGGGCCATCGGTCATACCTGCACGCTACTGAGGCGGAGTGACGTCACCTACAGCGAGAGATGACAACCGACGGCGTACGCCGACGGTCAGCTCTGCCACATCCACTCCATCTCCGCCACGGTGCGCTCGCGTGTCTCTGCCCCGGTGAGCTCCTGTACGACGTACAGGCTGGCGTCCACGCCGGCTGACACCCCGGCAGAGGTCACGGTCCGCTCGTCGCTGCGCACGAACCGCTGACCCCGGACCACGTGCGTCGTCGGCGAGAGCGCGGCCAGCTCGTCGAACGCGTCGTGGTGCGTGGTCGCCGACTTCCGCTCGAGCAGGCCCGCTGCGCCGAGCAGCAGCGCCCCGGTGCAGACCGAGAGCAGCACCTCCACCTCTGCGCCCCGCTCGCGCAACCAGGCGATCAGGCGCCCGTCCTTCAGCAGCGGCCGCGTGCCGGCACCCCCGGGGACGACGAGCACGTCGGACGGCGGCGCGTCGTCGATCGAGTACGTCGGCTGCACGGTGAAGCCGCCGCGTCCGACGGCCGGGGCGCTGGTGACGCCGACCGAGAAGACCGAGAAGGGGCTGCCCTCGCCGAGCTCGCCGGCCACGTTGAACACCTCGTACGGCCCGGCGAAGTCGAGGACCTCGACGTCGTCGAAGACGAGGATGGCAACAGTTCTCTGACTCATCCCCCCATCCTCATGAAGCGGTCTCGGGTTCGGCGAGCAGTTCCACCAGCTGGGCGCCGAGCTTGCGGCGGTCCGACGAGGGCTTCCAGAGGGGAGCGCCGAGAAGCCGGTCGATCTTGCGCCGGAACCGTGCCTTCTCGGGACTGGTGAGCCGGTCGACCACAGCCTCCAATGCCATCAGTGCGTGGTACTGCTCAAACGCCGATCGCGGACTCGTGAGGGCACGATCGATGATCGAGACATCGACGATCTCCGGATGTCCCTGCAGGTTGCCGAGCACGAAGATCCGGTCGCCCTCGGTCCCCCGCGAGAACTGCTCATCGAGCACGTCCGCTGTGAGCGCCGGTGCTGCCTTCGCCTCGCGGACGATCTCCTCGAAACGTTGGGTCCGCTCCCAGCCAGCCGGCATGGTGCTGCGCAGGTCGTCGTAGCTGCGCGACACCGAGCGCACCAGGTCGAGGACCTCGGAGGTCTGACGGCGCAGCTGGGCTGCCTCCGCCTTCCTGCCTGTGCGGTCGGCCTCCTGCGCCAGTGCCTCTTGAGCGACGACGAACCTGCGGACACCGAGCTTCACCCCGGCCGCCTCGAACGACTCGATGTGGTTGCCGATCGCAGCGAGCAGCAGGGCCGCGAGCCCGGCCGTCGTCAGCGCCGCACTGCCAACGCCGTTGTCGGTGACGAAGGCGGTGACGGCACCGGCTCCGAAGAGGAGGACCGCCGTGCCACAGAGACCTCTGCGCGTCCATGCGGAGAGCACGGGTTCGGCGAGCTGGTGGAGGCGATCGTCCGCAGGCGGGTGGCTCGATTCGGGCACGGCAGGACCCTACGAGGCTTTGTCGGCGCCGGATGGTCGAATAGCCACATGACGACCACGCCGACGACGTACCGCATCATGCGGCCCGACGTCACGGTCGACGTCCCCACCCTCGACGAGCACCAGCAGCGCGTCGTGGACCACGCCGGCGGTCCGCTGCTCGTGCTGGCCGGACCGGGCACCGGCAAGACCACGACGTTGGTCGAGGCGATCGTCGACCGGATCGAGCACCGAGGCGCCCGCCCCGACGAGATCCTGGCGCTGACGTTCTCGCGCAAGGCGTCCGAGCAGCTGCGTGACCGGGTCACCGCCCGGCTCGGCCGCACCATGTCGACGACGCTGAGCTCGACCTTTCACTCCTTCGCCTACGCGCTGATCCGCCGCTACGCACCCGCCGAGCTGTACGAAGCGCCGCTGCGGCTGCTCAGCGCTCCGGAGCAGGACGTGGTGCTCCGCGAGCTGCTGACCGACCACCCCGAGTCGGTCGCCTGGCCCGACTCGCTGGCGCGCGCGCTCGGCACCCGCGGGTTCGCGCGCGAGGTGCACACGGTGCTCTCCCGCGCCCGGGAGAAGGGGCTGGACGGCGGCGACCTGCGGCAGTTGGGGGAGGCCGAGGGGTTGCCGGAGTTCGTGGCCGCAGGCCTCTTCCTCGACCAGTACCTCGACAGCCTCGACAGCCAGGGCGCCATCGACTACGCCGACCTGATCCGCCGCGCCACCATCGAGGCCGAGGTCCACCGCGCCGAGCTCCGGGCCAAGCTGCGCCACGTCTTCGTGGACGAATACCAGGACACCGACCCCGGGCAGGTCGCGCTGCTCCGCGCGCTCGGCGGTGACGGTCGCGACCTGACGGTCGTGGGGGACCCGCACCAGTCGATCTACGGGTTCCGCGGCGCCGAGGTCCGCGGCATCCTCGACTTCCCGACCGAGTTCCCGCAGGCCGACGGTGCCCCCGCCGACGTGGTCGCACTGCGCACCACCCGCCGGTTCGGCCCTCGGGTGCTGGTCGCCTCGCAGCGGCTCGCGCACCGGCTGGCACTGCCCGGCTCGATCCCGCTGGAGGCCCGCGAGGCGTTCCTCGACCCGAAGGCGGTCGCCGGTCCGCTGGGCGACGGCCGGGTCGTGGTCCGCACCTTCGATACCGAGCGTGCCGAGGCCGAGCACCTCGCCGACCTGCTCCGCCGTGCCCACCTCGAGGACGGCATCCCCTGGGACGACATGGCCGTGCTGGTCCGCTCCGGCCGTACGTCGATCCCGCCGCTGCGCCGCGCGCTGGGTGCCGCCGGCGTCCCGGTCGAGGTCGCCAGCGACGAGGTGCCGCTGGTCCGCGACCCGGCTGTGCTGCCGCTGATCGACGGGCTGCGCGCGGTGACCAACCTCGACAACGAGGACCTGGACCACGTCGACTACCTGGATCCGGCCCGCGCGGAAGCGTTGCTGCTCGGGCCTCTCGGTGGCCTGGACGCGGGCGACGTACGACGCCTGGCGCGTCAGCTGCGCGCGCGTGAGAAGGAGCAGAGCAAGGCCGAGGAGCGAGCCCCCCGGACCTCGCGCGAGCTGGTGCGCGCCGCCGTGGTCGACCCGGGCTGCCTGGACGGTCTCGAGGGGCCCGAGGTGGCCCGCGCCCGCGCGCTCTCCCAGCTGCTGTTCGACGCCCGCGAGGAGCTGGCTGGCGGTGCGTCCGCCGAGGAGCTGCTCTGGCTGCTCTGGTCGCGCACCGGGTGGCCGGCGCGGCTGCGCCGCTCGGTCGACCTCGGTGGCGGCAGCGCACGCCGGGCACATCGTGACCTCGACTCCGTGTGCGCCCTCTTCGAGGTGGCCGCCCGGGCCGAGGAGCAGCGCGACCACGTCGGGGTCCGGGCGTTCCTGGCGACCCTCGTCCAGCAGCAGATCCCCGCCGACACGCTCGCCGACCGGGGCGCTCGTGGCGCCGCCGTACGCCTGCTGACGGCGCACCGTTCGAAGGGGCTCGAGTGGCGCCTCGTCGTCGTCGCCCACGTCCAGCAGGAGCTCTGGCCTGATCTGCGCCGCCGCTCGACGCTGCTCCAGGCCGACCGGATCGGCGAGGACGGCCTCGTCCCGCCGGTGTCGGTGCGCGAGCTGCTGATGGAGGAGCGACGGCTCTTCTACGTCGCGTGCACGCGCGCGCGACAGCGCCTGGTCGTCACGGCGGTCGCGTCCGCGGAGGACGAGGGCGAGCAGCCGTCACGCTTCCTCGAGGAGCTCGGCGTCACGGTCGAGAAGGTGGTCGGCCGTCCGCTGCGCCCACTGTCGATGACCGGTCTCGTCAGCGAGCTGCGGCGTACCCTCGCCGACCCCGAGACCACCGAGCCGCTCCGCGAGGCGGCCGCCCGTCGGCTGGCTCGGCTGGCGGGGGAGTCGATCGGCCAGCGCGCGCTGGTGCCGAGCGCCGATCCGTCGAACTGGTGGGGCACCCGCGCGGCCAGCCGCTCGGTGCAGCCGGTGCGCGATCCCGACCAGCCGGTGCCGGTGTCGGCGAGCGTGCTCGAGTCGCTGATGGTGTGCCCGACCCAGTGGTTCCTCGAGCGTGAGGCCGGCGGGGTCGCCCGTGCTCACCAGTCCGCCAACCTCGGCGAGCTGCTGCACGCGCTCGCCCAACGAGTCGCGACCGGCGAGGTCGAGCCCGCGGTCGACGTGCTGATGGAGCACGTGGACGCGGTGTGGGACCGCCTCGACTTCCGCACGCCGTGGTCCAAGACCCGCGAGCACGATCGGGTCCGCGCCGCCCTCGGCCGCTTCCTGCAGTGGCACGTCGCCAACCCCCGGCAGCTGCTCGAGACCGAGGCGCGGTTCTCGACCGTGGTCGAGCTCGACAACGGTGAGCAGGTCCAGCTCACCGGGTACGCCGACCGGATCGAGCTCGACGCCGACGGCAACGTCGTGGTGGTCGACCTCAAGACCGGCCGCACCAAGCCGAGCAACAAGGCGGTCGAGGCCCACGTCCAGCTCGGCCTCTACCAGTACGCCGTCGACCACGGCGCGATCGAGGAGCTAGCCCCCGACGCCCACGCCGGAGGTGCCGAGCTGGTGCAGCTGGGCATGCTCGACGGGGGTCCCGACGCGATCGTCCAGCCCCAGTCGGTCCAGCCCGAGGACGGCCCTGACCGCACCCTGTTGCGAGACCGACTGCGCCACGCCGCGTCGCTGCTGCGTGCGGAGGAGTTTCCCGCGGTCGCCGGCCAGCACTGCCGCGACTGCAGCTTCGTCCCGATCTGCCCGATCAAGGGCGCCGGGTCGGTGACGTCGCAGTGATCGTCGATGTCGCGACACCCGCGGACCTCCAGCGGGTGATGAAGACCGACTACGCGCCCAGCGAGCAGCAGTGGGCGGCGATCTCCGCGCCGCTGAGCCCGGCGGTCGTCATCGCCGGCGCCGGCTCCGGCAAGACCACCCTGATGGCGGCACGGGTCGTCTACCTGGTGGTGACCGGACAGGTGCGGCCCGACGAGGTGCTCGGTCTCACGTTCACGACCAAGGCCGCCAGTGAGCTGCGGCACCGGATCCGCAACGCACTGAAGACCGCGGGCGCTCTGGAGGAGGTGGACCAAGAAGCAAAGGATGGGCAGAGTGACGTCCTCGAGCCCACCGTCGCGACCTACAACGCGTACGCCGCCGGTCTGCTCACCGATCACGGCCTGCGGATCGGTCACGAGCCCGACACCCGGGTGATCACGGACGCCGCGCGTTACCAGCTCGGGGCCCGCGCGGTCGACCGCTTCACCGGGGAGATCCGCCACCTCACCGACCACCCGGCGACCGCGATCCAGAACCTCCTCGCCCTCGACAGCGCGATGAGCGAGCACCTCGTCACGCCGGCCGACGTACGCGCTCTCGACGCCGACGCCCGACGCGGGTTCGAGCGAGCCCTGGCCGAAGAGGTCGCCGGCAAGGCCCGCGCGACGTACCGCACGCCGGTCGAGGCCGCGATCTCCGCCATCGACCGGCGTGCCGAGCTGCTCGGGCTGGTCGAGGCCTACCGTCGCCTCAAGCGCGACCTGGGGCTGATGGACTTCTCCGACCAGATCGAGCTCGGTGCCCGGCTCGCCAGCGAGCAGCCCGATGTGGGCGAGCTGGAGCGCTCGCGCTTCAAGGTGGTGCTCCTCGACGAGTACCAAGACACCTCGGTCGCCCAGGCCACCATGCTGTCCCGCCTCTTCGGCGAGGGGCACGCGGTCACCGCGGTAGGCGACCCCAACCAGGCGATCTACGGCTGGCGCGGTGCGTCGGTCTCCAACATCCTCAACTTCGCCGAGACCTTCCCGTCCGGCTCCGGGCCGGTGCCGATCTACCCGCTCACCGTCAACCGGCGCTCCGACGCCCGCATCCTCGAGGTCGCCAACCGGCTGGCGCAGCCGCTCTACGACAAGTACAACCAGGTCGAGCCGCTGGTCGCCAAGCCCGAGGCGAAGGTCGGCACCGTCGGCCTCCGGGTCTTCGAGACGCATGCCGACGAGCTCGACCACCTCGTGACGGCCGTGCAGGACGTCCACGACGCTCAGCCCGATCCTGGGGGCTGGGCGCAGATCGGCGTCCTGACCCGCGACAACTCGCACGCCGAGGACGTCTTCGATGCGCTGACCGGGGCCGGCATCCCGGTCGAGATCGTCGGCCTCTCCGGGCTGCTCCGGCTGCCCGAGGTCGCCGAGATCGTCGCGACCCTGCACCTGCTCCACGACGTCACCGCCAACGCCTCACTGCTGACCCTGCTGACCGGTCCGCGCTGGGCGATCGGCCCGCGAGACCTCCGGCTGCTCAGCGGTCGGGCCAACGAGATCGCCGGTCGCCAGGGCCGTGGTGGCGAGTCCGCGTCGATCACCGACCACCTGCTCGAGATCGCCGACGGCATCGACCCCGCCGAGATCCCGTCGCTCGACGACGCGCTCGCCGATCCGGGCGAGGCGCCGTACTCAGCCGAGGCGCTCGAGCGGTTCGCTCTGCTCTCCGGCGAGCTGCGGATGCTGCGGACGTACGTCGGGGAGCCGCTGCTCGACATCGTCCGCCGGATCATCGACACCAGCGGCACCGACGTCGAGCTGGCGTCCGCGGTCAGCCCGGCAGCGACCGCGCGCCGAGACAACCTCGACCTCTTCGTGAAGGCGGTGGCGGAGTTCCAGGCCGTCGACGGCGACGTCACCCTGCCCGCACTGCTGGCCTACCTGACCGCCGAGGACGACCAGGGCAACGGGCTCGACATCGCCACCCCGACCGAGGCCGACTCGGTCAAGCTGCTGACCGTGCACCGGTCCAAGGGCCTGGAGTGGGACTCGGTCTTCCTGGTCGGGGTCTGCGAGACCCGCTTCCCGTCCAATCGCTCCCGCACCCTGTGGACCTCGTCGCCGTCGATCCTCCCGGCGCCGCTGCGCGGCGACGCCCACGACCTGCCGCAGCTGCAGGGCTGGGACAAGGCGGCGCTCGACGCCTATCGCGCCGACACCCGCGCCCACGACCTCGAGGAGGAGCTGCGGCTCGGCTACGTCGCCTTCACCCGTGCCGCCCACCACCTCTCCGTGACGTCCTACCTCTGGAGCCCACGGGCGACGCCGTTCGGCCCGTCGGCCTACCAGGAGACGGTGCGCGACCAGCTCCTCGCCTGGGGCCAGCCCGACGACGGCTGGCTCGACAAGCCAGCCAAGGGCGACCCCAACCCGTACGCCGAGGTCGACCCGTCCCGCCCGTGGCCGGCGACCGGCATCGGGCGCGAGGCGGAGCTCCGGATCGCGGCGGCCGGGCGGGTCCGCGAGGTCGACCCCAACGGCGCCGACGCCAACCTCGACATGATCGAGGCCGCTCGGGTCGCCGAGTGGGATGCGGAGCTCGACCGGCTGCTCGTCGAGGCGCGCCGCGACCGCAGCTCCGACATCGCCGTACCCCTGCCCAGCAGCCTGTCAGCGACCGCACTGGGCCGGCTCAACGAGGACCCCGAGACCTTCGCGCGCGACCTGGCCCGCCCGATGCCGCGGCAGCCCTCGTCGGCCGCCCGGTTCGGCATCCGCTTCCACGCCTGGGTCGAGGCCAGGTTCGGCCAGCAGGACCTCTTCGACTACGGCGACCTGCCCGGCCGCGGCGACGCCGGCATCGATGACGACGCGGACCTGAAGGAGCTGATCGCGACCTTCGAGGCGGGGCCGTTCGCGACCCGGGTGCCGCACCAGGTCGAGGCGCCGTTCGCCCTGGTCCTGGCCGGCCAGGTGGTGCGTGGCCGGATCGACGCGGTCTATGCCGACGACGGTGGCTATCTGCTCATCGACTGGAAGACCAACCGGTCCGCGAGCGCCGACCCGCTTCAGCTCGGCATCTACCGCCTGGCCTGGGCCGAGCTCCATGGCCTGCCGCTCGAGCAGGTGCGGGCTGCCTTCTACTACGTGCGCACCGGTGAGCTCGTCGAGCCGGAGGCCCTCGCCGACCGTCAGGCGCTCGAGGCGCTGCTGGCCTGAGCCAGCCAGGTCGCGACGCCGCGTGCCGCCACCCGGCCGGCCCGGTTGGCGCCGATGGTGCTCGCCGACGGGCCGTACCCGACAAGCTGCACCCGCGGATCGGCGACCGCCGTGGTGCCGTCGAGCTGGATGCCGCCGTGCTCCGAGCGCAGGTGGAGGGGAGCGAGGTGGTTGACCGCAGGCCGGAAGCCGGTGGCCCAGAGGATCACGTCGGCGGGCCAGAGCCCGCCGTCGGGCATGCGTACGCCGTCTGGCTCGATGCGCGTGAACATCGGGTGCCGCACGTAGGCCCCGAGCCTCTCGGCCGCACGCTCCTGCTCGCGCAGCGCGAGTCCGGTCACGCTCACCACGCTGGCGGGCGGCAGGCCGCGGCGAACCCGCTCCTCGACCAGCGCCACGGCCGCGCGCCCGGCGTCGGGGTTGAACTCGTCGGTGCGCCACACCGGCTCGCGCCGGGTGACCCAGAGGCTGTCGGCCGCGATCGGCGCGATCTCGCCGAGCAGCTGCACAGCCGACGCGCCGCCGCCGACCACGACGACCCGCCGTCCGGCGAAGTGCGCGGGTCCGGGGTAGGAGACCGTGTGCAGCTGCTCGCCTGCGAAGTCCGCGGCCCCGGGGTAGTACGGCAGATGGGGCTGGGTCCAGGTGCCGGTCGCGTTCACGATCGTGCGTGTGGTCCAGGTCCGCTCGCCGGAGTGCACGACGAGCAGGTCACCCTCATCGGTCACCGCGTCGACCCGCACGGGCCGCAGCACGCGGAGGTCGTGGGCGCGTTCATAGTCGCCGAAGTACGCCGGCACGACCGTGTTGGCGCGTCCGTCCGGCGTACCCAGCAGGTCGGCGTCGGGCAGGGCGGCGATGCCGTGCACGTCTTGCATGCTCAGTGAGTCCCAGCGGTGCTGCCAGGCACCGCCCGGCGCGTCATCGGCGTCGAGCACGACGTGGGAGAGGCCCCGGCGCTTCAGGTGATACGACGCCGACAGCCCGGCCTGGCCCGCTCCGATCACCACCGCGTCGTACGTCTCCACGCTGGGGGAACGCGCGAACCGACGTGGTTAGTCCGACCCGGGGGTTCGTGGAGGTCACATCCGGGCAGCGTGCGGTCGTGTCTCAAGTCGAGTCAAGAGTTGTCGAGTGGCGCCGATCCTTGCGGAGGACCGGACGCCTCGAGGTGCGCGGTCGGTGGCCGTGGCGCTCGACGCGACTCGTGGTGGACGACGACGGGCTGTGGATCACCTCCGGTCGGCTTCGGATCCCCTGGTCCGATCTGGTCGGCGCCGAGGTCTTTCGCACCCGTGGGGTCTCATTGCTGCTCCTCGGGGTGTCCGAGGAGTTCCACGCTCGCTGGTTGGACGGCGAGATGGAGCGCCGTGGTCGCCGCGCCCGGGCCTGAGCCCGTGGGTGTCCCCGTCGGCCCGAGTGCGGCCGTACTCCGGGCGTCGCGGTGCCGCTGGTCGTCGAAGACCTCCGTCAGCCCTGAGCCAGACCCGCCTCGAGTGCGACCTCGATCATGGCGCCGAAGGTCTGCTCGCGCTCCTGCGACGTGGTCTCCTCGCCGGTCACGAGGTGGTCGGAGACAGTGCAGATCGTGAGCGCGCGACGGCCGTGCTTTGCGGCCAGCGTGTACAGCGCGCTCGCCTCCATCTCGACCGCGAGCACGCCGTACTCCACCATCCGGGCCGACAGCTCGGGCCGGGCCGGGTAGAACGAGTCGCTGCTGTAGACGAGCCCGACGTGGACGTCCTCGTCGAGGTCGTGGGCGATGGCGGCGTCGTACGCCGCGCGCAGCAGCCCGAAGTCGGCGACCGGGGCGTAGTCGAGCCCCTCGAAGCGGATCCGGTTCATCGACGAGTCGGTGCAGGCGCCCGACGCGATCACGATGTCGCGTACGGCGACCCGCTCGGTCATCGCGCCGCACGAGCCGACCCGGATGATCGACTGCACGTCGTACTCCGCCATCAGCTCGTGGGCGTAGATCGCCAGGGACGGTTGACCCATGCCGGAGCCCTGGACCGAGACCCGCTGGCCCCGCCAGGTGCCGGTGAAGCCGTACATCCCGCGCACCTCGGTGTAGCACCGCGTATCGGCGAGGAACGTCTCCGCGATCCACTTCGCGCGCAGCGGGTCGCCCGGCATCAGGACCAGGGGTGCGACGTCCCCGGGGTGGGCGCCGATGTGCGTGCTCATGGCGCCCACCCTAGGCAGTGACGCTCAGCCGGTGACGCCGACGAGCTCGTTGGGTGTCTCCGGGAGCTCGTGGGTGGCGGAGACCTTCATGGTCGTCAGGTCGACGACGTGGAGCTCACGCGACGCAGGCTCTGTGACGTACGCCGTTTCGCCGACGACCTCGAGAGCGGGCCGCGGCCGCTCCCAGTCGACGGGCTCGCGCCAGGGCTCGACGACCGGCAGCGACGTGCTGACCTTCGCGCCCGCCATGTCGACGACGTGCAGCGAGCCATCGGTTCCGAGCACCAGCCCGTCGCCGGACGGCGTGCGGCCGAGCGAGCGGAACGTGTACGACGTGCCGAGGTCGACCAGGCGCAGCGACGCCGTACCGGTGTCGATCACCGAGACCCGCGTGGGCCGCTCGAGCTCGGCGTCGGGGTCGGTCTTGTAGTCGCCGAGCACGTACGGCGAAGTCTCCGACCCGGCCTGGTTGCCGATCCGGCCGTAGCCGTCGGGAGCCGGGACCTTCTCGATCGTGCGGCCGTCGACCAGGAGCACGCCGTCCTCGCATCCGAAGACGGCGACCTCGCCGGCGAACGCCTCGCCGTGGATGCCCGGGCACTGCTCGCTGGACGCCACCTTCGCACCCGACGGCGACACGACGCGCACGCCGCTGCGGGACTCGGACGTGCCGACCGTGTGCAGCCAGCCGCCGGCGTGGGTGCGGACGGCGACCCCGTGGTGCGCGTCGTCGGCCTGGTGGGTGGTGAGCTCGGGCTGCGACCGGGAGAGGTCCGCCAGCTCGTGGGTCTCGAACGAGGTCATGGTGCCGGTCGCGTCGTCGAAGAGCGTGGTCTGGCCGTGGTGGCTGACGACGTGGCCGGGCTCCTCGGCGGCGATCGTGAACTCGGTGAGCTCCGGGTCGTCGGCCCAGGAGTGGCCGTGGTCGCCGTGGTCCGCGGTCCAGGCGCCGAGGTCGAAGGCCGTGAAGCTGCCGGGAGCCGAGACGAGCACGTGCCGCTCGTCCCCGGCGGGGTTGACCCGGATGAAGCCCGCCATCGCCTCGTCGGCGAGCACCTCACCGTCCGCGGCGCGCAGCACGAGCACACCCCCGTCGTACGTGATGGCCAGGCGGGTCTCGGGGTCGTCGACCGAGGCGACCGACGGTGGCTCCGGGTTGGTCTCGGCAGCGGCGTCGGTGCGCTGGGAGTCGGAGCTGCAGCCGGCCGCCAGCGCGGTGATGGCCATGGCGACGAGGACGGGCAGGGGGCGAAGACGTGATCTCAACATGAGAATCATTCTCAATACAAATGAGAATGATTGTCAACTGGGTGTCCCATCTGCCACCCCGTGCAAGGCGCCGGATTAGCCTGCGGAGGTGACCTACCAGCACGAACGAATCACCGCGAACGCCCACGACCGGGCCGGCGTCCACCGGGGCGACGACACCTGGCTCGAGGAGAAGTGGGCCGACCCCGAGAGCCGGGTGCTGGTCGTGTCCGGCACCCGCGTCAAGCCGGTCGACGGCAAGCTGGAGTGGTTGTCGCCGCAGGACGCCCCCGACGGATTGCGGATCCTGCTCGGCGAGCACGACGGCCGCACCTGGTTCGCGGTGATCGTGGACGCGCAGGTTGCCAAGGCGGACGGTGAGTGGGCGCCGCTGCGCGGGCTGCTGCCGTTCCTCGCCGACGACGCGCTGGCCGGCGCCCCGCTGATCTTCCACGCCCTCGGGCTCGCGGAGTGGCTGTGGGTCACCCGCTTCTGCCCGCGCTGCGGCGAGCCGCTGCACCCGCGGTCGTCGGCCCACGAGCTGACCTGCGACAACGGGCACACCCAGTTCCCGCGGACCGACCCGGCCGTGATCATGGTCGTCACCCATGGCGAGCCCGGCTCAGAGGACGAGCGCTGCCTGCTCGGCCGCGGCGCCACGTGGCCGGAGGGCCGCTACTCCACACTCGCGGGCTTCTGCGAGCCGGGGGAGACCCTAGAGGACGCCGTACGCCGCGAGGTGCGGGAGGAGTCCGGCATCGTGGTCGGGGACGTTCAGTACTTCGGCAACCAGCCGTGGCCGCTGCCCGCCAGCCTGATGCTCGGCTTCATCGGGCGCGCGACGTCGACCGATATCGCGGTCGACAACCACGAGCTCGAGGACGCCCGCTGGTTCACCCGGGCGGAGATGAAGGCCCTCGCCGAGGCCGGCACCCTGCTGCTGCCCGGCGGCGTCTCGATCAGCCGCTCACTCGTCGAGCACTGGTACGGCGGGGAGCTGCCCGGCTCCTGGTGAGGCTGCCGTGAGACGGTGGCGGGTTTCCCCGGTCGGCCGGGGAAACCGCCCGACACGCCGTTGCCGTAACGGCGTGTCGGCAGTTTTCCCCGGGCAGCCGGGGAAACCCCCAACGATGCTCAGGCGCTCGCCAGCTCCGCGATCTTCGCCTTCACCTGAGCCAGCGACGGGTTCGTCTGGGCGGTGCCGTCGGAGTAGACCAGCGTGGGGACCGTCTGGTTGCCGTTGTTGGCCGACTCGACGATCTTCGTGGCGCTCGGGTCCTGCTCGATGTCGACGATGTCGAAGGCGATGCCCTCACGGTCGAGCTGGCTCTTCAGCCGGTGGCAGTAGCCACACCAAGGGGTGGTGTACATGGTGAAAGAGCTGCTCATCTGGGGCTGTCGCCTCCGACGTCTAGGGTGTGGATCGTTCACCGGATCCAACCATCCCAGCCGAGGAGATGTTCCCGCAGATGCCCGACCTGCTCGCCGCCCTCGATCCCGAGCAGCGCCAGGTCGCCGAGGCGCTCCGCGGCCCGGTCCGCGTGCTGGCCGGTGCCGGCACCGGCAAGACCCGGGCGATCACGCACCGGATCGCGCACGGCGTCGCGACCGGGGTCTACGCGCCCACCGAGGTGCTGGCTGTCACGTTCACGACCCGCGCGGCCGGCGAGATGCGCGGGCGTCTGCGGGCGCTCGGCGCCGGTGGCGTGCAGGCCCGGACGTTCCACTCCGCCGCGCTGCGCCAGCTCCGCTACTTCTGGCCACGCGTCCAGGGCACCGAGCTGCCCACCCTGATCGAGTCCAAGATCGGCCTGCTCGCGTCCGCCGCTCGCCGGCAGCGGCTCAACGCCGACCAGGCGCTGCTGCGCGATCTCGCCTCCGAGATCGAGTGGTCCAAGGTCAGCAACGTCCATCCCGACGACTACGCCCGGGTCGCCCGGGCCAAGGGCCGCTCGGTCTCCGGTCAGGACCACGACACGGTCGCGCGGGTCTTCGCGGCGTACGAGGACGTCAAGCGCGACCAGGGCCGGATGGACATGGAGGACGTGCTGCTCCTCACGGCCGGGATGCTCGACGAGGACGAGCGGGTCGCCGCGCAGGTGCGCCGCCAGTACAAGTGGTTCGTCGTCGACGAGTTCCAGGACGTCTCGCCGTTGCAGTGGGCGTTGCTGCGGCTCTGGCTCGGCGGCCGCGACGAGCTGTGCGTCGTCGGCGACCCGGCCCAGACGATCTACTCGTTCGCCGGCGCGGACGCGCGCTACCTCCGCGACTTCCGCACCGAGTTCCCGACCGCCGCCTCGATCGAGCTGGTCCGCAACTACCGCTCCACCCCCGAGGTCGTCGAGGCGGCCAACACCCTGCTGGCCGCGTCCAGCAGCCGCGGCGTCGACCTGCGCGCCCAGCGACCCTCGGGCCCGACCGTCACCTACACCGCCCGCCCCGACGAGGTCGCCGAGGCCGACGCGGTCGCCGCCCAGATCGCGCGTCTCCGCGACAGCGGCCGCTCGCTCGGCGAGGTCGCCGTCCTGTTCCGCATCAATGCCCAGTCCGAGTCCTTCGAGGAGGCGCTCGCCGCCCGCGGCGTCCCGTACGTCGTGCGCGGTGCTGCGCGCTTCTTCGACCGCCCCGAGGTGCGCGAGGCGGTTACCCGGCTCCGCGGCGCCGCCCGCTCCGGAGAAGGTGCCGACGACGGCATCGTCGCGTCCGTCACCGGGATCCTCGGCGGCATGGGCTGGACCGCCGAGCCGCCCACCGGTCGCGGCCAGACCCGGGACCGCTGGGAGTCCTGGGGAGCGCTGGTCCGCCTGGCGAAGGACTTCGCCGCCACGCCGGGTGCCGACCTCAACACCTTCGTCGACGACCTCGACCGCCGCGCCGCCGAGCAGCACGCCCCGGCTGCTGACGGCGTCACGCTGGCGACCTTCCACGCCGCCAAGGGCCTGGAGTGGGACTCCGTGTTCCTGTGCGGGCTCCAGGACGGCACCCTCCCGATCACCTATGCCGACACTCCCGCTGCGATCGAGGAGGAGCGGCGGCTGCTGTACGTCGGCATGACCCGCGCCCGGGTCGACCTATCGCTCTCGTGGTCGCTGGCCCGCAACCCGGGCGGCCGGGCGTCGCGGAAGCCGTCGCGCTTCCTCGACCCGCTGCTGCCCGACTCCGTCCGGGTCCCGACCGAGCAGCCGCGCAGCCGCAAGGTGGCCAACTGCCGCGAGTGCGGACGGCCGCTGTCCACGGGCGCCGAGAAGAAGCTCGGCCGCTGCGGGGACTGCCCGGCGTCGTACGACGAGGCGCTCTTCGAGAGGCTCCGCGAGTGGCGCAAGGAGCGGGCCGGCGAGGAGGGCAAGCCGGCGTTCGTCGTGTTCACCGACGCCACCTTGCAGCTCATCGCGGAGCACAAGCCGCAGACCCCCGACGCCCTGCTGAGGATCAACGGGATCGGTCGCTCGAAGGTGGAGAAGTACGGCGAGGACGTCCTCACCCTCGTCAACTGACGCCGTCTCGACCGGTTGGCAGGAACTTTTTGAGAAATGGGCAGTAAATCGTTTGCCCCTTACCTGGCCGAGGCGATAGTTTCCTCTCACTTGACCACGCGCATCACGGTCCTGGCACGACCGGCGCACAACGAACCGAAGGAGGTGGCCCCATGAACAGCACCAAGCTCTGGATGACGGCTCAGAACCCGTCCTGCTTCGGCCTGCCCATGTCCCGCCACGCCTTCGGCGCTCGTACGACGTTCGTCGTGCGCGAGCGCGTGGCGGACATTGCCGGCATCAAGGGAGCCGCCAAGGCGGACCGGGTCCTCACCCAGTCCTACTTCCCGGGGAACTCTGCCTGGAGACCACCGACCTGTTGACACCCAACAGTCTCGGCAGCCTCCAGGCCGCGAATCCCGAACCGGGATTCGCGGCCTTTCTGTTTTCCGAAGACCACGTGCACCGCACACCCACAGCGATCAGGTCAGAAGAAGGAGGTGAAACATGACCATCAGTGAACTCATCCGCACCGATGGGCCGGCCGAGGCTGTTCCCCCAGAGGTCAGCCTGGGACAGCTCCACGACGAGGCCAACCGCGTCGACGAGGAGCTGCTCCCGTGCCGGATCAACAACCCGGAGCTCTGGTTCGCCGAGTCGCCCAGCGACGTGGAGTTCGCCAAGGCGCTGTGCCTGGACTGCCCGGTCCGGGCGATGTGCCTCGACGGCGCTCTCGAACGCCGTGAGCCCTGGGGCGTCTGGGGAGGCCAGCTCTTCCTCCAAGGCGTGGTGATCCCGCGCAAGCGTCCGCGCGGCCGGCCCCGCAAGAACGAAGTCGCCGCCTGAGCCGAGGCAGCGTCCCCGATGAGCACGCTCAGCACCGCAGCAGCACCCCTCCCGACAACGACGTCAAAGGACACCGACATGAACTTCAGCACCGAGGACCTGGCTCGCGCTCAGGTGAGCACGCGACTCGTCGAGGCGCAGCACTGCCGACAGGGCCGCCGTCTGGCCCAGGTGATCAGTACCGGCCGCCGGGCCGAGCAGGTCGCTCAGCAGGCTCGACTCGCCATCGCTCGCACGCTCTGAGCACGCCGCAGATCTAGAAAGTCGACATGACTTCGATGAACACCACCGTGAACACGAACCCGAACGGACTGACCGAGATGAATCTTCTCCACGAAAATCTGGCCCGCGCGCAAATGTCCGAGCGCCTGGGAGAGGCGCACCAGCTCCAGCTGGGCTTCCGGCTGGCCCGTGCCCGTCGACTCAGCCGCAAGGCCGAGCAGGCGGCACAGCAGGCGCGTCTGGCCCTCGCCCGCGCGCTGTGATCCAGGACCGACCAGCTTCACCTGATCGCGGGTGACCGAGACCGAGAGCCGGCTCCGACTGACGTCGGGGCCGGCTCTCGGCGTACGCCGGGGCGTAGGTTGTAACGCATGGCCACGTGCGACTTCTGCGGCCGCGTCGAGGACGACGAGGCGAAGACGCTGAGCTGGACGACCGCCGTCGAGCGCGGTCGCAAGCGCGTCTACTGCGACGAGTGCTCCCGCACCCATCTGCGCGCGATGGAGGGCAAGCTCGACAGCGAGTGGTGGTGAGGCTCACCCGACCGCCTCGGTGGTCGCCAACGCGTCCCAGGCGCAGCCGCAGTGCGGATGGCGCGACCACGAGTGCCGGCGCGGGTCGAGGTCCAGGTCCAGGTCGACGGTCGCGGACCAGGTCGAGGGCGTGCCGCCGGCCAGGTAGCGCAGCGCGTCGCGCACCGCCCAGGTGACGGCCAACGCCTCGAGCACGGGGTCGTCCGGAGCCGCCGTACGACCGGCCAGCTGCTCGACGACCACGCCACGCCGCGGGTCGCGCTCGGCGAGATGGGCGTCGACGCAGCGGAGGCAGGCGGTGCTGCCGGGCACCACGAACGGGCCGACGCGAAAGCCGCGCGGGCCGGCACCGACGATCAGGTGCGGTCGGTCGGCGCGGAGGTGGTCGTCGACCAGGTCGCGATCGGGTTCGCCCGACGTGACGACGACGGTGAGGTCGGCGCGGTCCACCGGCGCGGGGGCGGCGCCTGCCGCGCGCAGCACCCGCTCGGCCTCGGCGGCCGGACGGGTGTCACCGGCGACGGCGACGGCTCGTGAGCGCAGCGGGGCAGGGTGTGGGAGGAGCATGTCGGCGCGGCCCAGATCGTGCAGCACCCGGTGGCCCGCGGGCGTCGTCGGCGCGGGCGGGCGTCCGGACACGAGGTCATCGAGGACGCCCTGCACGTCGGGCTCGTCGGGCACGACCAGGCGCCAGGGCGGATCGAGGCCGATCTGGAGGTGCCGGTCGTCGCGGCGTACGACGTGGAGGCCGGGTCGCAGGAGGCTCACGAGGCTCGCTTACCCCGTGAGGAGGGCCTCAGACGGTTGTCCACAGACGAACGACGGCGCCGCCCCGGACCGAAGTCCGGTGACGGCGCCGCCGTGGAACTCGTAGGCGCTGTGCGTCAGGCCTTGCCGAGGATCCGGTTGAGGTTCGTGCCGCAAACGGGGCAGACACCCTTGGCCATCTTGGTGCCCTTGTCGTTCACGCGAATCTCGCCCTCAGCCTCGCGCTTCTCCTTGCACTTCACGCAGTAGAACTCGCCGCTCCAGGTCTCCGCCATGACGGCCTCCTTGCTTGTATTCATTGACGGTCGTCGCGACGGGGATGAAGGGGAAGGCCCGTCGGAGTCCTGCGGGATGCCGCTGGACCGTCTCAGACCCTACGACACGCGTGGCTGAGCGTGCGACAGGCGGTCGGCGCGCCGTGAACGGGCGCGATTTCCCTCACTGCGCCCAGGTCGCCTGGTGAGTACCTTGAGCGCATGCCTCATGACCAACTGAGCCTCACCCATCTGCGTCTCGAGCGACCCCGCGACGGGGTCGCGCTGCTCACCCTCGACAACCCCGACCAGCGCAATGCGATGTCCGACGAGATGACCTCGTCCTGGGTCGCGGCGGTCGACGAGCTGGCCGCCGACCGGTCGGTGCGGGCGGTCGTCGTGACGGGGGAGGGGTCGGCGTTCTGCTCGGGCGGCAACACCTCGTGGATCGCCAGCGAGCCCGACGCCTCGGTCGACCACCTGCGCACCCGGATGGTCGCGTTCTACCGCGCCTGGCTGTCGATCCGCCGCCTCGAGGTGCCGACGATCGCTGCGGTCAACGGCGCCGCCATCGGCGCCGGCCTGTGCCTCGCGCTCGCCTGCGACATCCGGTACGCCGCATCCGGCGCCAAGCTCGGCGCGCCGTTCGTGAAGCTCGGCATGCACCCGGGCATGGCTGCGACGTACCTGCTGCCGAACGTCGTCGGCGAGGCGCACGCCCGCGAGCTGTTGCTCACCGGCCGGGTGGTCGACGCCGACGAGGCGCTGCGGCTCGGGCTGGTCTCGCGGATCAGCCAACCGGAGGCGTTCCTCGACGACGTGCTCACGACCGCCGAGGCGGTCGCGGCCACCGCGCCGATCGCGAGCAAGCTCACCAAGCTCGCGCTGCGCGACGGCGGCCACGCCGACGTCGAGGTCTGCCTGCAGTGGGAGGCGATGGCGCAGCCGATCACGCTCGCGACCGCCGACCTCCAGGAGGGCATCCGTGCGGCCCGGGAGAAGCGCCCGCCGGCATTCACCGGTCGCTGAGCACCGGCCGACTAGCGGTGGATGGAGAAGAGGCCCCCGTGCCGCCAGCCGGACACTTGCCTTCCCCTTGCGAGTGTCCATCGACGGCCCGGAGGCCTCGTCTGGGGTCGACGCTAGGAGCAGGCCCGCGCGTGGTCAACGCGGAGCGACCCGACCTTGTGGACAACGGTGTGGATAAACCTGTGGATGAAGGGCTGTGCCAGTGGACGACGCGCCATGGCGCCGGGAGACGGCTGTGGATAACCCGCCGGTCCTCACCTGCCACGAGGCGCTGACCAGCGACAATGGGTCTCCACGGGGTGTGGAGGAAAGAAATCCAGCCACAACTGCAGGAGGGCCCGGCGTGTCGGACCACGGTACGTACCAGGGGGGACCGGTCGCGGCGCTGCGGCGGATCGCGTTCCTGCTCGAGCGGGCCCGCGAGGACACCTACAAGGTCAAGGCCTTCCGGGGTGCCGCGGCCACGATCCTGCCGCTGCCGGCCGAGGACGTCGCGCGAGCGGTCGAGGACGGGACCCTCACCCAGCTCCCGGGGATCGGCGCGAGCTCCGCGAAGGTGATCGCGCAGGCCGTGCGCGGCGAGGTCCCCGAACGGCTGGCCGCATTGGAGCGCGACCACGGTGGTCCCCTGACCGCCGGGGGCGCCGAGCTGCGGGCAGCCCTACGCGGCGACCTGCACTCCCACTCGGACTGGTCGGACGGCGGCTCGCCGATCGAGGAGATGGCCTTCACCGCGATCGAGCTCGGCCACGACTACCTCGTGCTCACCGACCACTCGCCGCGGCTCACCGTCGCCCACGGCTTGAGCGCCGAGCGGCTGACCCGGCAGCTCGGCGTCGTCGACGCGGTCAACTCTCACCTCGGCGGTCAGGGGACCGGAGAGTTCAGCCTGTTGAAGGGGATCGAGGTCGACATCCTCGACGACGGGTCGCTCGACCAGGACGACGACCTGCTCGCGCGGCTCGACGTACGCGTCGCCAGCGTCCACTCGAAGCTGAAGATGGACGCCCCGGCGATGACCAAGCGGATGATCGGAGCGGTCCGCAACCCGCGGACCAACGTCCTCGGGCACTGCACGGGCCGGATGGTCATGGGCAACCGGGGGACCAGGCCCGAGTCGAAGTTCGACGCGAAGGCGGTCTTCGAGGCCTGCGTCGAGCACGACGTCGCGGTCGAGATCAACTCCCGCCCCGAGCGGCGGGACCCGCCGACCAAGCTGCTGGAGCTGGCCCGCGACCTCGGTTGCCTGTTCTCGATCGACAGCGACGCGCACGCCCCGGGGCAGCTCGACTTCCAGGTCTACGGCTGCGAGCGCGCCGAGGCGGCCGGCATCGCCGCGGAACGGATCGTCAACACGTGGCCGCGGGAGCGCCTCCTGGCCTGGGCGAACGGCTAGCGTTCCATCATGTCGACCCGGCCCGAGGTGGAGGTGCGTCGCTCCAAGCGGCGCCGCCGTACCGTCTCCGCCTACCGCGAGGGCGACCGCGTGATCGTGCTGATCCCCGCCTCGCTCTCCCGCAAGGAGGAGGCCGAGTGGGTCGAGACGATGATCGCCCGCCTGGAGCGCTCCGAGAAGCGCCGCAAGCCGAGCGACGACGACCTGATGAAGCGGGCCAAGGGGCTCAGTGACCGCTACCTGGGTGGCCTCGCGCTGCCGGACTCGGTGCGTTGGGTCGACAACCAGGAGGCCCGGTGGGGGTCCTGCACCCCCGGTGACCGCTCCATCCGGCTGTCGGGTCGGCTCCAGGGCATGCCGTCATGGGTCATCGACTACGTGCTGATGCACGAGCTCGCACACCTCTTCGAAGCCAACCACAACGCGACGTTCTGGGCGTGGGTCGACCGCTACCCCCAGGCCGAGCGGGCCAAGGGCTACCTGGCCGGCTGGTCGGCGGCCGCCCGGCTCGACCCGCCCCCGGGCGACGACGACGGCGACGAGGTCGACTGAGGCGCTACGAGGTCCGGGCACGGGCGAGCGCGACCAGCTCGACCATGTCCGCCTGGGGATCCGGCATCGCGTCGGCCGGCCACCAGCGGACGTCGAGCGACTCGTCGCTCACGGCGTACGCCGCGTCCGCCGCTGCGACGGCCACGAAGCGGACGTCGAGGTGATGGACGTCTCTGGTCGGGCCGCAGAACGGTACGGCGTGCTCGCTGAGCTGCACCGGCACCGGGTCGAGCCGGAGTCCGAGGAGCCCGGACTCCTCGGTCGCCTCCCGCAGCGCGGCGCCGGCGAGCGTCTCGTCCTCGGGCTCGCAGTGGCCGCCGAACTGGAACCACTGCTGGGCCTTGGCATGCAGCGTCAGGAGCACCTGGGTGCCGTCCGGGCTGAGCACCACGGTGCTGGCCGTGAGGTGGTCGGGCCGGCAGTCGCGGGTCAGACCGTCCGGGTGCGCGGCCAGGTGGGCGACGTACCTCTCCCGCAGCGCCTCCTGGGCGGGCGTGGGCGCGGTCCAGGCCGTCAGCGCCGCCAGCGCGTCTGCGTGGAGGGTCACGCCTCCGGGTCTTCGGGGCTCTCGAGGAGCTTCTTCAGCTCGGCGTCGAAGTCCTCTTCGGTGAGCTCCGCCGGAGCCGACGCGTCCTCGCGGAAGCCGAGCGGGTCGTCGAGGTCGTCCGGCGTCGGCAGCAGGTCGGGGTGCATCCACACGCCGTCGCGGGCCTCGGTGCCCTGCCGGGTGCGCAGCGAGCCCCAGAGAGTGGAGGCGTCGCGCAGCCGACGGGGGCGCAGCTCGAGCCCGACGAGCGTCGCGAACGTCTGCTCCGCCGGTCCGCCTGCGGCGCGCCGGCGCCGGAACGTCTCCTGCAGCTTGGCGGCGGTCGGCATCCGCTCGACGGTGGCCTGACCGACGACGTCGTCGACCCAGCCCTCGACGAGGGCGAGCGCGACCTCGAGCCGCTGCAGCGCCGCCTCCTGGGCGGGGGAGCGCTCGAGCTCGAACATGCCACCCTCCATCAGCTCCTGCATCGCCTCGAGGTTGCTGGGGTCGATGCCGCGCATCTGCTCCTCGATGCGCGACCGGATGCCCTCGGCGTTGATCTCGATGCCGCGGGCGTAGTCGGTGACGGCTCCGATGAGGTAGTCGCGCAGCCACGGGACGTGCGCGAAGAGCCGTTGGTGCGCGGCCTCGCGCAGCGCGACATAGAGGAGTACGTCGTCCGCGCTGACGTCGAGGTCGGCCGCGAACGCGTCGAGGTTGGCGGTGATGATCGCGCCGCGGCCTGGTGCGGCCAGGGGCAGCCCGATGTCGGAGACGCTGAGGACCTCGGACGCGAGAGCGCCGAGACCGGAGCCGATCTGGCCGGCGAGCATGCCGCCGACGGCCTTGCCGATGATGCCGAGCAGCGGGCCCGACATCTCCCGGGCCTCTTCGGGCAGCGCACCGCTGAGCGCCTGCGTCGACGACTCGGCGATCGGCTCGACCAGGATCTTCCAGACGTCTGTCGTGCCGACGATCCACTCGGCCCTGCTCCAGGCAGCCGGGCTGGAGACGCCGGAGGGGAACGCGGTGGTCTCGTCGAGCCAGTGGTCGGCGAGGCGCATCGCGTCGGCGACGGCGTCCTTCTGCCGCTGGCTCGGCGTCGGGTCCGGCTCCTGCGCCACGGCCTTGCGGGCCAGGTCGAGCGCGAAGTCCCAGTTGACCGGGCCGTCGTGCGGCTGCATCAGGAACTGCAGCTGGCCGAAGAGCTGGTTGAGGTCGGGCATCGCACCGGCTCCACCCGCTCCACCGACGGCTCCGAAGATCTGCTCGAACGGCGTGCCCTTGAAGGGGTTCTGAGCATCGTCGGGGGTCTCGTCCGGCTTGTCGTTCATGGACTCCACGGTACGCGGGTTGTGGTCGTGGTGCCCTACGGTTGGCGCGTGAGCACTGCCGTACGCCTCGTCGACCTGCGCGAGGACCCCCTCGACGTGGCCGAGGTCGTCGACGCCCTCGACGACGACGCCTCCGGTGGGCTGACCCTCTTCGTCGGCCGAGTGCGCGACCACGACCAGGGCAAGGGCGTCGTGGGGCTGGACTACAGCGCGCACCCGTCGGCCCTCGATCGGCTCCGCGAGGTCTGCGAGCGCGTGGCCGCCGAGCACTCCGTCCAGGGGCTCGCCGCTGTGCACCGGGTCGGCAGCCTCGACATCGGCGACATCGCCGTCATCGTCGCGACGACGTCCGCCCACCGCGGTGACGCGTTCGAGGCGTCCCGCGCGCTGATCGACACGCTCAAGGCCGAGGTGCCGATCTGGAAGCACCAGCGCTTCGGGGACGGCACCGAAGAGTGGGTCGGCACTCCCTGACTCAGGGTCGAGGGCGAGCCTCCCCGATGCGGAGCCTCGCGTTGCCTAGCCTCGACCCGTGGAGATCCTGCTCTGGCTGGTGCCGTCGGTCGTCGTCGCCGTCCTGGCGATGCTCTGGGTCGCCTGGCTGGGCCGTGAGGGCCGTGGCGAGGTCGACCGCGACGTCGCCGTACGCCGCCTTGCCGGTGCCCTGGAGCACGACCCGCGCCGAAGCCGCCGGCCCGTGCCCGGCTACGCGGCGCCGCAACCCGAACGTGACCGCAGCAGCGGCATCGCCGTGCGTCCGTCGCGGCGGGCTTCCTGACGCCGCGGGCGGCTCGCGCGCGCGTTGGAGCGGTCTGAGAGGCTTGGCGCCATGACGCAGCGGACCCTTGCCGGCCTCCTGGCCGTGCCGCTGCTGCTCGCCCTGTGGGTGGCCGCCGCGTTCGAGTCGCTTCCGTACGTCACCTACAACCCCGGGCTCACCGTCAACGTGCTCGGTGACAACGACGAGGGCAAGCCGATCATCCAGATCGAGGGCAAGCCGACCTACACCGACGACGGTCAGCTGCGGATGACCACCGTCTTCGTCTCGCAGCGTGACGCGCACAACCATCTGTTCGAGCTGATGAAGAGCTGGCTCAGTCCCGAGAGCGCCGTCTACCCCAAGGCGGCGATCTACCCCGATGGCGGCACCGTCGAGGAGGACAAGCAGGAGGGGCAGGCCGAGATGACCTCGTCCCAGGACGCCGCGACCGCCGCCGCGCTGACCGAGCTCGGGTACGACGTCACCGAGGCCGTCGTCGCCGGCGTCGACAAGGGCTCACCCGCGGACGGCACCCTGCAGACCGGCGACGTCGTCCTCGCCGTCGACGGGACCGAGGTCGCCAACTCCGACGAGCTCGTCGACGCCGTGAAGTCCGCCGACGCCGGCGTGCCGATCGAGTTCGACGTACGCCGCAAGGGCAAGGACCTCCAGCTGTCGGTCGCGCCGCGCGAGGTCGACGGTCGCGCCCAGGTCGGCATCCAGGTCGGCACCCAGACCACCGACTTCCCCGTCGACGTGACCATCGGGATCGACCCGGCCATCGGCGGGCCGAGCGCCGGCCTGATGTTCAGCCTCGGCATCTACGACACCCTGACGAAGGGCTCGCTGACCGACGGCAGGACCATCGCCGGCACCGGCACCATCGACGCGGCCGGCGTCGTAGGCCCGATCGGCGGCATCCAGCAGAAGATCGTGGGCGCGCGCGACGCCGGCGCCGAGCTCTTCCTGGTGCCGCCGGACAACTGCGACGAGGCTCTCGAGGCGCCCAACGAGGACATGCGCCTGGTCGAGGCCCCCACCACGCACAGCGCTCTCGACTCGATCAAGAAGTGGGTCGCGGACCCGGACGCCAAGCTCCCGACCTGTGGAGACGATGCTGCATGAGCGAGTACGAGCCGGAGCTCCCCGGCTTCGACGACGTCGACCCGGCCCTGGCCGCCGCGGTCCTGGAGATCGAGAGCCACATCGCCGCCGACGGCTGGGACCAGCCCTCGCGGCTGTACGCCCTGGTCGACACCGCGACGCTGGTCGCCAAGGAGCCGGCGCTCGCGGCCGCGATGGGGCTGGACGACTCGTCCGCTGCCGGCTCGATGACACCGGTCGAGCAGGAGCTCCTGGCGCCCGGCCGGACGCTCGAGGAGGCGCTGGGATCGATCAGCTGGCCGCCCGGGGTGGCTGGCTGCGCGGCCGTCGTCGAGCGCCTGGTGCTGCCGCCGGGTGCCGACGAGCAGATCCCCGACGACCCCAAGTCGGCCGAGGAGTTCGCCCGCGAGCACCCCGACCGCCAGGAGGTGCGGATCGTCGCCGGCGCGACCCGCGCGGGCGCGACGTACTGCGCACTCCGGCTGAAGGCCCATGACGACGACCAGTCCGTGGTCGGGGGCGCCGACCTGGTGCCCGGACTGCTGGAGCTGTTGAGCGCAACGCTCGAAGACGAGCTGGAGTAGGAAGAGGCAGGAATGAGTGAGCTGTTCGACGAGGAGTCCCAGGGGGCTCCGCCGCCGCAACGCGGATCGCGGCGCTCGCGTGCGCTGATCATCACCGCGGTGGTGCTCGTGCTCGCGTTCCTCGGGCTGTCCACCATCGCGTCGCTCTACACCGACCGGCTCTGGTACCAGGACGGCGGCTACTCAGGCGTCTTCAGCACCCTCTTCTGGACCAAGGCCGGGCTCTTCCTCGCGTTCGGCGCGGTGATGGGCTTCGTCGTGGGCCTGAACATCTACCTCGCCTACCGGTTCCGCCCGTTCTTCCGGCCGAACTCACCCGAGCAGAGCGGCCTCGACCGCTACCGCGACGCGGTCACGCCGATCCGTACCTGGCTGCTGATCGGCATCCCGATGGTCCTCGGCGCCTTCGCCGGCAGCTCGGCGATCGGCGAGTGGCGCGACTACCTCCTGTGGCGCAACGGCGTGGACTTCGGTGACACGGACCCGTGGTTCAACAAGGACATCAGCTTCTACGTCTTCACCCTGCCGTGGCTGCACTATCTGGTCGACTTCACGATGGCCGTGCTGGTCGTCGCGTTGATCGCGGCGGTCGTCGTCCACTACCTGTACGGCGGGATCCGGCTGCAGGCCACGCGCGACCGGCTCTCCGGCGCCGCTCAGGTGCAGATCTCGGTGCTGCTCGGCCTCTTCGTGCTGGCCAAGGCGGTCGACTACTACCTCGACCGCTTCGACCTGGTCCACAAGTCGGGGTCCCTGATCACCGGCATGGACTACACGGCGGACAACGCGATCCTGCCGGCGAAGAACATCCTGCTCGGCATCGCGGTCATCTGCGCGATCCTCTTCTTCGTCAACGTCTGGCGCCGTACCTGGCTGCTGCCCTCGGTCGGCCTCGCGCTGCTCGCGGTGTCGGCGATCCTGCTCGGCCTGATCTGGCCCGGCATCGTCCAGCAGTTCCAGGTCAAGCCGTCTGAGGCCGACAAGGAGGCGCCGTACATCCAGGCCAACATCGACGCCACCCGCGCGGCGTACGACGTAGGCCCGGACAAGGTCGAGGTCGAGCCGTTCGCGGCCTCGACCATCAACGAGCCGCCGCTGACCCTGGACGCCAAGACCTCGTCGATCCCGCTGGTCGACCCGAAGCTGGTCCGCCAGACCTTCGAGCAGAACCAGCAGGAGCGCGCCTACTACTCCGTCGCCGACGTGCTCGACGTCGACCACTACGAGATCGACGGCACCGACCGGGCGCTGGTGCTCGGCGTCCGTGAGATGGACCAGAGCGGCATCGACCCCAGCGACCGCAACTGGTCCAACCTGCACACCGTCTACACGCACGGCTCCGGCGTCATCGCGGCGTACGCCAACCAGCGCAGCGAGGCCAACCGCGTCCCGTCGGTCAGCGACGACGACAAGACGCAGTGGGCCGAGGGCCAGGGCGCCGGGCAGGACGCGCTCTCGACCGCCACCGGCGGCTACGAACAGCGGGTCTACTTCGGCGAGCTCAGCCCGGACTACTCCGTCGTCGGCAAGTCGAGCTCGAGCGCCAAGAGCGTCGAGCTCGACCTGGGCACGACCGACGAGTCCGGCTCGGCGACCGACGAGACCACGACGTACGACGGCAAGGGCGGGGTGCCGATCGGCAGCACCTTCCGGCAGCTGATGTACGCGATGAAGTTCGGCGAGACGAACTTCCTCCTCTCGGGCCGCGTCAACAGCAACAGCGAGGTCATCTACAACCGCGACCCCACGACTCGGGTGCAGAAGTTCGCGCCGTGGCTCACCGTCGACAGCGACCCGTACCCGACCATCGTCGACGGACGGATCGTCTGGGTGCTCGACGGCTACACCACGACGAACAACTACCCGGGCGCGGAGCGGGAATCGTTCGACAAGATGACCGACGACTCGCTCCAGGACACCACCGAGCTGCGCACGTTGCCGACCGACGAGATCAACTACATGCGCAACGCGGTCAAGGCCACGGTCGACGCGTACGACGGCACCGTCACGCTCTACGAGTGGGACGAGGACGACCCGATCCTGAAGACCTGGGAGTCGGCGTTCCCCGGGACGGTGCAGCCCAAGGCGGACATCCCCGAGGAGCTCAAGGAGCACCTGCGCTACCCCGAGGACATGTTCAAGGTCCAGCGCTATCAGTACGCCCGCTACCACGTCACCGACCCGGTGCGCTGGTACAGCGGCAACAACCGCTGGGCCGTTCCGGAGGACCCGAACTCGCCCGGACACCTGCAGCCGCCGTACCGCGTCTTCGTGGACGAGCCGCAGGGTGACCAGGGAGTGTTCTCGCTGACCTCCACGTTCGTGCCCTACAACAAGAGCAACCTCGCGGCCTTCGTGTCGGTCGACTCCGACGCGACGTCAGACGACTACGGCAAGATCAAGGTCCAGGAGCTCAGTGACCAGAGCGCCAAGGGCCCCGGGCAGATCGCCAACGACTTCATCTCCGACACCAACGTCGCCGACCGGTTGGCGCAGTTCAACCGCAGTGGCGGCAAGGTGATCTACGGCAACCTGCTCACCCTGCCGATCGACGACGGGCTGATCTACGTCGAGCCGGTGTACGCCGTACGCCCCGGGTCGTCCGCGAGCTACCCGAGCCTCGCCTACGTGCTGGTCTCCTTCAACGGTGAGGTCGGCATCGGTACATCGCTGCCGCTCGCCTTGGCGGATGCCATCGGTGTCGACGATGTCGGCAGCGGCACCGGCGAAGACCCCGGTGCCGGCACCGGGAGCGACGACGGTGGCGACGACGGCAAGGGAGACGGCCAGGGCAGCCTGACCGACCAGATCCGGCTCAAGCTCAACGCCGCCGACCAGGCCTTCCGCGACGCCGACGAGGCGCAGCGCAACGGCAACACGGTCAAGTGGGCCCGGCTGATGGAGAAGGCCCGCGTGCTCATCTCCCAGGCCGTCTCGCTGTCTCGCCAGCTGCCGGCCGACAACACCTCGGACGCCCCGTCCGAGGGCGCCCGCCCATCGGCCGACGCCAGCGAGAGCCCGTCGTCCTGACCCCGATTTGGCTCGTCCCACCCCGGTCTGTAAGGTTGCATTCACCGGCGCGGGGTGGAGCAGCTCGGTAGCTCGCTGGGCTCATAACCCAGAGGTCGCAGGTTCAAATCCTGCCCCCGCTACAAATGAAGGCCCTCTGACCAGTGGAAACGCTGGCCAGGGGGTCTTTCAGGTTTCTGACCAAAAGCCATAAGTGGGCGGAAATTGGGCTCTTTGTGTGGGCGCTAGGCCGCGTCCCCCGTGAACAAACGAAAAGCAGCGTCGCTCTGAACACAGCGAGAGCGCTGTTGATAGGTCGTTCCGGGGTGGGCCTCGTCACGTCTTCGGGGCCCTGGGCGGCCGGAACTGCTCGGGGTAGTCGGTCAGGTCGGGCGCGACCTTGGCCTTGTGGGTGTAGTGCTCCAGGGTGATGTCCTCGTTGGCGTGACCGAGCTGGGCTTGTTGGGCCGCCTTCGAGTCGACCGTCTGTTGCGACCGACTTCCCGAGGTATGGAAGGCGCAGTAGCGCGCGGCCACAACCCGCCGGACCCGCGCCCCTTGGCGGCGAAATGACACACCGTCCGTGCCGGGACATGCTTGGGTGATGGCTGCTGAGACGCATCTTCCCGGACTGCTTGACCGGGTGTCCGCACATACAGACGTCACCTACGGCGACCTCGCGCTCATCGGCGCCGGACTGCTGACGACCGTAACTTCCGTCGGACTCCACGGCTGGGCCTCGCCAGGCAGCACCCTTGACTACACAAGGGGACTCACGAGTCCGCACGACCTCGTCGTTCGTGACTTCATCGCTTGGACGTCACATCGCAAGTCACTGGCAGACGGATGCGAGGCGCGGCTCCGTGCGTACGTCGATGAGAGCGGTTGGACGGAGCATCTGCAACACCAGATGAGTGAGTTTCTAAGCGGCACGGTTCCAGAATCTGACAGAGGATCGGGTGCGAATACCTGACGCGCAGTCGCGGGCGAATAGACGCACCTTCAATAGCGCGGGTCGCGCAGATACGGAGGTTCCAAGTTCGACGAGCACACTGGAGGGGTGAAGGCCGCGATCCTCATCCTCGGGGTCATCGTTGCCGTGTTTCTCTACCCGTGGCTCCGCATACTCCTACGTCGGGAGCGGCACGATCACGCTTGAAAGCTCACACGCCGCTCGGTCCGATGCCACAAGTGAGGTGAACGATCGCAGCTACTTCGGTACGCCGAATGCTGCGTGGTCGGCGATGGAGAGCTGGTATCCCCAGTAGGTGTGCATGTCGTCGACCCATTCGAGAGGTAGGAGCTCGTGGTCGATGGTGATGGTGGTCCAGGGCTCGCCGGCCTCGTCGCGTGATTGGACGAGGGTGACGGTGATGTGGCTTGGCTCGGCCAGCACGGGTACCCGTTCGGTCCACGTCGGGTTCGGCCGGTTGGCGTTGTAGAGCCACTGCCAGTCGCGAACGGCACGGTGTGGTTTCTCGACCTCAGTGAAGGTCCAGTGGACGCATCCTGTGGTGCCGGTGAGCTGGTCGGCGTGGTCGTGGGACCAGCCCATACCGGTGCCGCCGGGCGCCTCCCAGTCACCGCCAGCCGCCGGCCCTCCGGACAACATCCAGCTGCTGCCTTCGACCCACTGGGAGCTCCAGGTCGTCAGGTGAGCGCAGAGGTCGAACAGACGGCGGCGGGTCCCACGGATGGTCCGTTCGACGTGCACGGACCCGAGTTCGCCTGACAGGGTGCGGGCTCCGGGTGCGGCGTCGACGTCGCGGCCGATGCGGGCGGCTGCGGCGAGACCCGCTTCACCTTCGGGGATGACGAGAGCCGGCGGAGGGTTCAGTTCGTGAAGTGCGTGCGGGCTCGTCAACCGAACCACGACCGGGTCCGCCGATGGTGCCGGCCAGGCTTCAAGCAGGTACCACTCCTTCGGTGGCACGTCTTCCTCATCGAGGTCTTCGTCCTCGCCGATGGCAGGGAGGCTGCGGCCGCGTGCACAGGCCCTGAGGCGGTATTGGCCCGCCTCAGGGAGCAGGTCGACCTGGGGTTCGTTGTCGACGAGTTCGGTGACGACAACAGCTTCGCCGGTGGTCAGTGACACCTCGACGACGTCTTCCCATTCGCCGCCGGGGTCACCCGGATCCCGGTCGTACAGCCGAGTCGTGACCGCAAACGGACCCCACTGGTCGGCCGTGTTCACAACGAAACCTTCGGCGTCGCCGCCGGGGTCTAGAACGGTCAGCAGCGTGTTGTTGTTCGGAAGCGTGACCCGGATGGGTTCGTCGTCCCACGCACGCAGCGGGAGGCAGGAGTACTCCGTCTCGATGACACCTGAGTCCTCATGGACCAGCGTTGCGCCCGTTGAACTGTCTGCCGCCATGACGTGCTCCTCTGCCTTGCCGATGCGCCCAGTGGGCACATCCTCGGGCACTGGCGTGTGCGCTCGTAGACCTTTCTGGGAAACACACAAGTGCTGGACCGCATGGTTGCCCTGGAATGGCCTGGTGTCCGTGGTGGCATCCGACGACTGACCCGGACGGCCGTCGGTCTACTTATCGGTTACCAGGAGCAGAACGCGGCACGTGAGGGCGTTCGGCTGACAAGATCCCGCTGTGACTGACAGCGCGGCGACAGCCTTCAAGGATCGCCTCCACCGGGTGGCGGTCGCCTTCATCCTGCCGACAGGTCTGCGCGTGGACATGGCTGTGACCCTCGCCGAGGATCTGGTGGCCTCAGGCGTTGGAGAAGCAGCGACGATCGCGGTCGCCGCGCTGGCTCGCGATTCCTTGGTCAGCGACGCTGAGCGGCCCGTGCGCGAGATGCTCGCGGAGCACGGCATCGACGTGCCCCAGACCCACGACGAACAGGTCGAGTATCAAGTGCTCCTGCGGGCGTTCGGCTATTGGGACCTGCCCATCCACAACTTCGAGGGACCTTTCTACGGTCAGATCGCCGCGTGGGACGACCAAGGGTCGCTGGACCGGGCACTTGTGACGATGCTGGACCGCAGGGACCACGAGACCACACCGCAGGCACGTGCCGCGGTCGAGCGAGCGATGCGTGACACGGTGCGACGCCACGTCGCGCCCAGGTAGAGGCGCGACCACACATCGGCTGCGGGCTGATCGCGGCTACTAGGAGACTTCACGCAGGATCGGTGTCTGGCCAGACTTCGATCTAGGTGATCGACGGGACGCTCTCATTGCGGCTGCCCACCTGTTCTTCGGTGTGGCTCTCATCTGGTCTGCGCCCCCGTCGATCACCGTGACGAGGCGTGGCTCCAGAGGGGACTGCCCAGCTCGTAGTAGCAATGCCCACCTCGCCGTCCTACTAGTTCCCAGCCACAAGACGAGGTGAGCACGATGAGCAACACGAACGGCGTGATCATCGGGGTCGATCCCCACAAGATGTCGGCGACGATCGAGGTCATCGACACCCACGAGCAACTGCTTGGCACCGGCCGGTTCCCGACCGACAAGGCCGGCTATTCCGCGATGCGGGCCTACGTGAAGCAGTGGCCTAACCGCACCTGGGCCGTCGAAGGAGCCAACGGAGCCGGTCGTCCGTTGGCGCAGCGCCTGGTCGAGAACGGCGAACGCGTCCTCGATGTCCCGGCCAAGCTCGCCGCCCGCGTGCGGCTCTTCGACACCGGCCACAACCGCAAGACCGACGCCCTCGACGCGCACTCGATCGCGGTCGTCGCGGTACGGACACCGGGCCTTCGCATCCTGTCCGCGGACGGTGAGCTCGAGGCGCTGCGGATGCTCACCGGCCGTCGCGACGAGCTCGCCCACCAACGGGTCCAGAGCGTGAACCGGTTGCAACGACTCTTGAGTGAACTAGTGCCTGGCCAGCGCAAACGCGACCTGTCTGCGGCCCAGGCCAAGACGTTGCTCGCCACCGTCCGACCCCGCGACATCGCCGGCAAGACGCGTCGGCGGATGGCAGCCGAACAGATCGCCGACCTCGTCGTAGTGGATGCGAAGCTGAAGAAGATCAAGGCCGAGCTGAAGACCGCGGTCCTCGCACGCGGCTCATCGCTGATGGACATCCACGGCGTCGGACCAGCAGGTGCCGCCCGGGTCCTGGCCGACGTCGGGGACGTCGCCCGATTCGCCGACCGCAACAGGTTCGCGTCCTGGACCGGCACCGCACCCCTGGACGCCTCGTCCGGTGAGCAGAACCGGCACCGCCTGTCACGGGCCGGGAACCGGCGGATGAACCACATGCTCCACATCGCCGCGATCGTGCAGATCCGACACGACACCGAGGGCCGCGCCTACTACCGACGCAAACTCGCCGCCGGCAAGACCCCGATGGAGGCGCTGCGGTGCCTGAAGCGACGTCTCTCCGACGTCGTCTACCGCCAACTCGTCGCCGACAACAACGCAGCTACCGCGGCGCTGGATGCGGATCCGGGAGGGCACAGCGGGGCGACTCAACAATCCAGCGCGGCCGACCTACCCCCGCGAATCGACACTTCGGATAAGCCACTTCCCGGACCCGCACCGTCGACGCTACGCCGCCAGCCGCATCGCCGGAAGACTCTCGCTCGCACCGGGCCTTGACACAGGGGGAGCCAGATCCGGGCGTTTGTCATCAGCGCAACGGCTGCGCCGTCGCACGGGACTGCTCCCTCGACTTCTCACCGGAGAGCGCCCAGTGCCACGCCCACGTCAGAGTGCCGCCGTCCCAGTCTGCGTGAATCTCCATGGGAGACGGGGCATGCTCGGCGACGTAGTGCCCGCTTGCCATCATCCGGAAGGTGACGACGTCGGGAAACTCGCTCGCGGCGACGTGCAGGGCCGATGGCGTCACGATGGTGTGCTCAACGTGCTGGAGACCGTCCAGACCGACGGCTTCGTAGTCAAGGCTCAGCGCGTGCTCGGTCAACCTCCGGACGTCGATACGACAGATGCACCCACCGCTCTCCTCTCCGCTCACCGTGCCCCGGTAAAGCCCTGGAGGGAGGGCCATCAAGACGATCATGATCGCGATTGCATCATGGCCGCGCCGTCCAAGTCACGGACGAACATCAAACGCCCGACAGCGCGCTCATCGGCAGATCCGCGCACCGTCAGCGGCAGATGAGTGCGTTACAGGGGCGAATGCGCTGTGAAGTCTCCCGGGTACTCATCTGATTCCACGGTGGCGCCCATGCTGGCCAGCAGTTGGATCTGCTCGGCGCTCATCCACCATCCCATCGCGTTGTAGCCGCCCTTTGGATCGTCGAACCAGCGGACCATCATCAGGCCTGCCGCGACGTCACCTCTGTCGACGAGATCTCGCACCCGACCAGCGGCAGGCGCGATGCGAGCAAGAACAGTGGACGCTTGTTCGCCGATTCGTCCGTGCGTCTCACATTGGATCTCCCACCGATGTGCGGCAGGGACCACCCGTGGCGATGTCCGTCGGCTCCCCATGACCGAGGTTCGATCCGGTTCGATCCCGAGATGCTCCGTTACCTGTTCGGCCGTGAGGGCTTCGCTGGCGAGCCAGAAGTAGCAGTACTGCTGAACCTTCCATGGCGAGTCCGACATGTGCGGCAACCTACGCGGTTAGACAAGAGGCGGCGCACCCAATTCGGCAGATCCGGTTGCACCATGGCGCCGACAGGCGGTGGAATGAAGTGCTCAGCGGAACAGGCAAAGCTTGACGACGAGCGGGAGACGACCTCTGCTATCGCGAGTCTGCTCAACGGACGAGAGCCGACACAAGCGTTCTCTCAACGCCGCTTGCGCGGCTTCGATGGCCGCTCCAAGGGCGAGCCATATCCGACAACGTGCCACCACCCGCAGTAGGGACATTGGACGGCTTCCGCGCCCTTTGCTACGCCCGCCGCAATGCTCGCAGCCTCTTCTTGAGTCTCGATCGGGGCGCGCTTGGTCGAACAACGGACGCCCCTCATAGCCCGGACGGTACTCCGCTTCGCCGGCGCCCGGGCGGCGACTGCGCGAGTCGCTGCTGCGCCGAACCTGAAACGGCTCGGCCTGCCGACGAGGCATCAGCTCAACCCGGGAGATTCGCATGTCTCCCGTTGGTCCAAGGCGGCGGATAGACGCACCTCCGCAGCCGTGCTCATCGCGGCTGCTCCGGTCGGTTAGCTGAGAACCCAACCGGCCGAGCGCAATGACGCGGTGCGCGGTCCGGATCCGAGATGCTGCCGTATCAACGAGGACCAGGACGGCACCGCCTGCGAGGCATCCGCCGGTCGATCGGGCTAGCCGCCGTCCGGCCGGCGTTTCGGCCTAAAAGGGTGGCTCGCTGTCACTCTCGGCCTGCCGGGAAACGACTCGGTCGGTCAGCTCGATCGTCCCGAGGTACCACCAAAAGATCCAGTCGAGGAAGACCGGATCGTAGTCGCCCTTCTGGCTCTCGCTGCGGTGCCGCAAGTCGAACTCGTTGGCGATCTGGAAGAGCGCCCCCTCGTCTCTCCGATAGAGCTCCTCCTTCAACAACGAGCGGCGGAGCTCAAGTACCCCCGCGAGCGTCGTACACGCTGACCGTTTGTCCTCAACGGTCGCACCGCGTCGACGGAAGAGAGCAACCGCGTGCTCGATCGGGCTGCGCGTGTCCTCGTCAGCGCCTTCGATCGTCGCGGTGACGAGGTCATTGCGCGCATCGCCATGGGCTTCGACCAGCCGACCCCGATCCTCACCCGAGGTCGCCAGCCGGAGGTCGAACGTGGTTCGGTCCAGCAGCCGGTTGATCAGCCAGAAGTAGATGTCACGTCCCATCTGGATGTTGAAGTCGCGGTGGTGCCATCCGCACCCGCCGTAGCCGTGGTTCGATCTACTTTGGGGAGCGGCGACGAACTCGCCGAGAACCTCGATCACATCCATGAAAACGTCGAGGTCGTCGATCAGGCGGTCGACGGAGAGCGGCCATAGGTCAGGCACGCCGATTTCCTCTTCGATGAGCACCGAAGGGTCGATTGATCGCGCGTCGTCTACGCAATCCTTCTGGAAAGCGCGCTCGAAGTAGCCACGCTCGTCGAGGTCGATGATCAGGCTGGTGAATCGTGCGACGGTCGCCGACAGCGAGATGGTTGGAGCTGTGCCATCTGGCCGGCCCCGCTGCGAACGGTACGGCCGGCGTTGGACCTCGTGCGGTAAGGAGTCTGCGGCCTGGAGCAGGTCGACCAGGTACCGGCGCCTCGGGGGGATCTGTTTGTGATTCGCTGGCTCGGCAGGGCCCCACGGATCGATCACCGGGCTGTTGGACGTGGAGCGAAATGTGTCGACCGGCCGGTTGCCGTCGAACGCGTCGTCGAGTAGGAGCTCTACTTCTTCAGCCCAACCTGGGGTGAACTGCTGCTGTGCGTTGATCAACTCCGCCAAGCGACGCCGGAACAACTCGCGCGGCCACCGCAACACATGGTCCTCGGCCTCGAACGTCCCGGGCAAAGCGTCACCTCTCCTAGTCGTCAGGGCTCCATGATGCCGCGAGGGTCCCGTTCGAGCGCAGAGGATTGCCGTGCGCAATCAGACGTTCCGCAGACTGTCGGAGCCATGCGACAGCATGGCTTGCATGACCGAAGACTTCGCGAAAGACGTACACGACCTGCTGGCAGAGATTCGTGGCGTCGCAACTTCGCTAACCGTGGGCGGGCCTGATGCTTTCGTGCGCAACTTTGAGCTTGGGGTGGGCACGTTCTCTCACGGGCCGGACCACGCTGTCGGCATAGCCGCGATGATGTCGGTTCGCCGCTTCGAGCAGATGAACGACGCCCGCGTTCAGTCGGGTCGCAAGCCCATCGCCTTCCCAGAAGCAGCGCTGCTCGAGCGCTTTCCAATCCGCAAGGGCGTCGTGCCTGATTGCCTGGCACTGATCGGTCATCTCATCGACCACGGGATGACCGACCCCGAGCCGGTCCGCGAGCTCGTGCGCGGCCATGGCGTCCCTGGATTCATGATGCTTGTGCAGATCTACAACGAGCTCGGGAAGATGCTCGTCGATGTCGATCCGGACCTCGATAGTTTGACGGAGTTGATGACCCGCGAAGCCCTCGCAGACGAGCGGGATTGGTTCGGCGGCGACTTCTGACGTACTGGAGCATCGCCGGGCTGCGGCAAACTGTGCCCGCTCCTCGGCAGATCCGGTCGCATCGCCGGCGCCGACAGGCGGCTGAGTGATGCACCGGCTCGGCTAGCGTCAGACCGGCACGACCGGACTCTCAGGTGCCGAGGATGAGCTCGCTTGGCCAAGGCAATGGGGAGGCATCTGCTACGGCGCCATCCCTGGGCCATTGGGCGTGACCAGTGGCATCCGGGCATGCTTTCCGTCGCGGGCTGACGGGCCCAACGGCGGCAACTGGCGGCGGCGGCACTCGAGCCGCGCGGAAACCCATTCGGTCGGTGTCGGTGGTGCGAGATTCAATGGTGAAGCGACCAACTTCGATCCGGCTGCTTGACCGGTCGGCGCCGGCGTTGGCCCAGGGGAGGAACGACATGACCGACGACACCGACGTCGACGACGTCAGTATGCGCATGCGCTTCTACGGCGCCGGCGACTACGCCACCTACTGGCAGAGCCAGGAGGCGGCAGACATCATCCGGCGGTTCAACCCGTCCGCCCCGCCCGAAGATGTCAACGGCATCCTTGAACTCCACAACGCACGCCTTTTCGTGGAGGCAGGCTTCACGCCGAAGGACCTGCCCGAGGCCGAGCAGGCCACGCTCACCGAGGCGGCCGGCCCCATCAGACGAGTCGTCGCCCAGTGGTTCCACGCGCTCGAGGACGAGGATCTCGATGACAAGCTCAGCGACGTCGACTGGCAGTACCACGAGCACCTCCTCGAGCTCCTTGCCGGACTCGGTGTTTTCGGACGCTGCAGTGCGACCCCCATGCTGGCAGCCCTCGACCGGGCCCGCATCCACCCCGGTGACCTGCTCACCAGCAAACGGCTCGTCGAGAACTACGACACCCAGGTCCGCGACCTCGTCCTCGCCGACCCCGACCGAGCCGAGCTCGTCATCCGCCACCACCTCGAGGACCAAGTCAGGAACGAGACCTTCCTCCCTGCCAGCCTCACCCCAGCCGACCAGCGCGCACTGATTCAGAAGTACATCGACAGCGACAACCCGAACGGCAACTACCTAAAGCTCGTCGCGAACGCCCCGATCGACGCCAAGACCGGTGTCGACAAGCGCCTGATCGTCAACGCCAAGCGCCGCTACGACGCCCAGGTGAAGGAGTTCTTCGCGACCAACACCGGCATCAGGACCGGATGCTCGGTCTCCGTGTCTGACACGCAGATCGAGCCGATGACGGTCTCCCTGGACGACACCGTCATCGAGTACACCTTCAGCGAGGCCTGGCTCGAGGACACCCTGGACAACGCCTCGGTCCTCAACAACTTCCAGTTCCTGTTCGAGTTCGCACCCGAGGACGGACTGCTGACGATGCCAGCCGTCGACAGCGAGCGCCGCGGTCTCGAGTCCGTCTTCGGCCTCGACGGCACCCACGACTACCTCACCGGGCACGTCTTCACAGCCAAGGACCTCGCGACCCTCTCGCAGACGGTCATGTACCGACGCTTCCTCGAAGCGAGGGACATCGACCTTGAGGAAGTGCTCCGCTGGTACTTCGAGGAGCACCTGGCCTCGGAGCTCGGCATCACCGGGTTCGCCTTCACCCCCAGCAGCTCCACCGCGAACTACCTGGAGCGGTGCCGCAACCTTTTTGCGGAGATGGAGTCGATCGCCACCCAGTACACCCTCTTCATCGAGGACGGCGAGATCGACCACGACGTGGCCACCGCCGGGGCAGACCTGGTCCGGTACCGCGCCATCCCCAGCGCGCTCGAGGGCAAGTACGCCTACGCGACCGACCACCCCGAGATCCAGTCGATCCTCCACATCCTGTTCTCCGACCAGTCACACCTCACCTACGTCGACGAAAACCTGAGCGGCGACAACGCCGTCGACCTCCTGGTCCGAAACGAGGTCCCCTATGAGGCACTGCACGCCTTCCAGCAGCCCATGATCGACAAGCTCATCGAGATCGGGCTCGCAAAGAACACAGGGCACCGCATCGTGTTGACGAACTTCCCGCTCTTCTCGGTCTTGAGGTCACTCAGTCACCACGAGGCAGTGGCCTACCACCACCTCGATCAGGCGGCCCGCGCCCACGTGGACACGATGATCGACGCAGGATGGCTGGTACGGCGCTCCTCCCTGCTGACCGAGGCCGAGGCCGCGTACTTCAACTACAACCTGAACTCGGTCGACTTCAGCAACGGCCCCAAGCTCCGCAACAAGTACCAGCACGGAGTCCAGCCCAAGGGCGAGGGCGAGGCCCAGCACCAGGACACCTACTACAGGGCCCTACGGCTGATGATCGCGCTGACGATCAAGATCAACGACGAACTCGTCCTCGCGTCGGCTGAGAACGGCATCCCGACCGCCGACGAGACCCCGGCAGACCGAGACAGCTGACCGAGCGTCCAGGTCAATCGGACTTGCGGGCGTCCATTGGCGCCTCGCTATATGTACTTCTCCGGAAGCGGCTCCGCATTCACGGCAGGGTTCACGTTGGAGGCGTCAAGTTCGACCGGCGCATGACTAGTGCAAGACATTGTGGGCGCTGCGCACCCGCGTCCAAGCGGGCGCTATGCACCTGCGTCTATCTGGGCGCAAAGGGCTACGCGGGTGGTCGTGCTGGTGACGTAGCCACGAGTTGCGGGGAGTGGCGGCACACCGGGCATCCTGAGTCGCCAGCCTGTCCACGGCGGTGGCTGAGCATGCCCTGGTCTTGCACGCTCCCTTTGAGATGTTTGCGGGCGCCAAAAAAGGAAGGTTTGGGGAGCTTCCAGCGTCCCGATGAGGAATCTGCTTGCGGCGCTGTCTCAGTGGACCCCAGCGATAGAACTCGATGAGGTTGCCGCCCGCGTCCTGCGTGGCGAACTGGCGAGCGCCGAGTTTGGTGTGAGTGACGCCGTCACGGGACACCGGACGGAGAACGTCCGATGCGCTCGGCTCGGCGTTCAGGCCATCGATGTCGACGGTGTCGATTCGACAGCTCGCCGTCCCCGCGAGCAACGATTCGGCACCATCTCGCGGTTCGTTACGTCCGGACCAGGTCAGGTCGGCGGCCTGCCCCGGCGCACGCGCGCTTGGTCGCCCTGCAAGACAGCCTCACGTTCGTCGACGTGGAGAGCATCGAACCCGAAACGCTCCCGGAACTGCGCGGCTGCCGTACCGATCTCCTGAACGGGAGAGCGGGAACCCTTGCGCCGCGGTCCAGCCATCACGCTGGGCCCATCTCGTGGGCGCGATGCGTCAGCGAGCTGCCGGCGAACGGCGAACGGCGAACGGCGAACGGCGAACGCGAGAAGGTAGTCGACGCAATCCCAATTGGGGATCGTCTAGAGCGTGTCTCCCATATCTTGAGTGAGGCGCGCTGCAGTCTGAGTTCGTGATGAAG
>NZ_BAABKN010000013.1:0-56147 GCF_039543845.1 Nocardioides endophyticus
CGCAGCCACGATATTCGCGATCATCACCTGGCTACGCACATAAGGGAGACACGGCCTAGTCGGTCACCCGGCCTGGGCGGGTGGCTGCCAGCCGTAATCGGTCGCAAGTCCGACGGCACCCAACCAGGTCGTGACCCCGAGCTTGGTGAGGATCGAGTTCACTCGGGCGTAGATGACGGCGGGTGACTGGGCGGACGTCCGCGCGATGTCGTGCGCGACCTCGCCCTCCATCAGCCGCGCGAGCACCGACGCCTCCTCGACGGAGAGCCGTGCGAAGCGGGTCTCGAGCTCGTGCTCGCGGCGGGCATGGTCCTCGGCCTCGTGCTGCAGCTGCACCCGCTGGGCGTCCGTCATCACCGGGTGGCCGGCGGTGAGCCGGTCGACGGCGGCGACCACGTCGGGGAGCGGCAGGGTCTTCGAGACCACGCCGCTCGCGCCGAGCTCCAGGCACCTCGCCCACTGGGCGTGGTCGTCGGACGCGGTCAGCACGGCCACCCGGATCCCCCGGCCGACCAGGTCTTCCAGCAGCCCGAAGGCGGACGGCCCGTCGGCGAGGTCCAGGTCGAGGACGGCGGCCGCCGGCGCCGCACGCTCAGCCGCGACCCAGGGCAGGCCGCCCCGGCCGGCCTCTGCCGCGGGGACCCAGTCGACGTCGTACCCGGCCAGGGACAGGGCGGTGCGCAACGACTCGGCGAACAGCGTGGGATCGTCCACGACCACGACGACGACATCAGTGGGCAAGGAGGGCCACTTCCCGTGCGCGGTCCTGCTGCTCGACCGGCTGGAGCCTGATCACGAACGCGGCTCCGACTTCGCGCTCGAGGTCCAGCTCCAGGGCGATACCGCGCCGGGCCAGGACCTCGTGGGCCATGGCGAGGCCGACCCCCTGGCCGGCCGAGCCCGGTCGGCTGTAGCCCCACTCGAAGATGCGGTCGCGCAGCTCCTGGGGTACTCCGGGGCCCTCGTCCGCGACGACGAGCTGGAGCTCGTCGTCGCGGACGCGGGTGAAGACGTGGACCGGGGAGCCCGGAGCGTGCTCGGCGGCGTTGTGGAGGAGGATGTTCAGGACCTCGGTGAGCTCGTCGGCATCCGCGACCACCTGGGCGTCGGAGGAGGCCCAGACCACCTGCTGGCCCTGGACGTTGCGTGCCGTCAACAGCGGTTGCAGGACCTCGTCGAGGTCGGCCAGCTGGGTCGAGTGCTTGGGGCCGGCGTGGACGAGCCGCTGGAGCCGCGCCGTCTCCTGGGCGAGCATCTCGGCGAGATGCTCCCGGTGCTGGCGCGTAAGGCGGTCCTCGTGCCGGATCAGGTCGGTCGCGGAGGCGATGCCCGCGATCGTGCCCTTGACCTCGTGCAGCTGCTCGACCCCCTCGCGCGCGCTGGCGCGGAGGGCGCGCAGCTGCTGCTGGAGCTCGACGACGGCGTCGTGGTCGTCGCGGACCGCCTGCCACAGGAGATCGAGCGCCGTGGACATCACCAGGACGCAGGTCGCGAGCGCACACCCGATGGCCACGACCGACCATCCGGCGTTGCCGGTCAGCTCGAGGGCTCGCAGGGAGCCGGAGACCGACCACAGCACCACGGCGGCCGCCAGCGGCTTGCGGGCCGAGGCCGGCAGGCCCGACTGCCGCCACACGGCGGCGGCGAGTGCGGCGCCGACGACGAGCAGGACGAGGCTGCCGTACTCGACCGCCCGGGTGGACGGCACGAAGGTGCCCGGCAGGAGCTCTCCGAGCCCCCGGAAGAGGATCAGCGCCACTCCGAACCCCACGCCCAGCGGGACCGGAGCGATCTCGACGTGTCGCGCCTCGGCGACCCGGACCAGCACGATCAACGCGAACCCGAGCCCGACCGCGCACCAGAGCATCACGGGCTCGGACAGCCCGGCGGAGCCGGTGGGTGCGACGAACATCGGGAAGCCCTGCACGCCGATCATCGTCATGGCGGCGGCGAACCAGGCGACGCCGGCCCGGTGGTAGAGACGGCACGCGATGCACAGGAAGACCGCGCAGGCGAGCGCGGTCGGCAGGAGGAGCTGTATCGAGATGGCCGCGGCCTGGCTCCAGGTGCGGCCGTCGGGCTGTGTCACCAGGATGCTGGCGTACGCCGCCAGCACCAGGAGTCCCACCAGGCACGTGCTCTTCATCGCGGCTCGACTTGCCGAGCGCTCTCTCTTCATCTTGGTCCCCGTTCCCCTCTCGGGGGAGAGCGTGCTCGTCCCCCAAGTCCCACGACGACATCCGTGACCCCGAGCACGGATGGTGCGTGCCGCAAGACGAGCGGCACCCTGGGTTCATTTCTAACCCGCAGCCGGAGATGCGCCGAGCGTTGACGGAAACCATGCCGAATTTTGGGGATAAGTGCGCAAATGTCGACTTCTGACGTCCGATTTGCACCGGGTTTTGCGGCGCGAGCGGGCTCGAAAGTGGGGCTCACCAGCCGCAGCCGCTCACCAGACGCCGAGTCGTGAGCGACGACCCGAAGAGGACGGCGAAAGCCATGTGGGGGAACACGGCATCACCGTGTGGGGCTCCCTCCCCAGCGGTGCGGCTGGTGAGCAGCACACACTCCCCACCTGCTCTCCCAGCATCCGTCACGTTCCGGCTCGGTGCATCACCAAATTGGGCCAAGCGACTCCTATGGTGGGAGGGATCTCGGGGGAGGGGGGAGGTGCTGCTGATGCGCATCCGGATGTGCCTCGTGCTGCTCGTCGCAGCATCCGGTCTTCCGGCCGCACTGCCGACCGGACCACACGGCGCGAGCTCGGCCGCGATCGCCGCGAGCCGTCCGGCTTCCAAGGGCATCACCACCGAGGCCGCGTTCCGCCGTGCCTGGGCCGACCCGACGCGGCGGCGGATCAACCTGCGTGCCGACCTGGTGCTGCGCAACTGCGCGGTCGGCGACCCGATCCGCGAGTCGCCGTACCCCCTGGAGCTGGACGGCAACGGGCACTCCATCCGCCAGTCCTGCTTCGAGAAGCGAGTGCTGCGACAGGACGGGACGGGATACCTCCGCATCCACGACATCCGCCTGAGTCGCGGCGGGTCCGACGGGCCGGGCGCGGCCCTCACGTCGCGCGGCGAGATCTCGCTCGCCGACTGCGAGATCATCCAGAACCTGGCCGAAGAGCCCGGCGGTGGGGTGTTCTCGATGCGTCGCGTCACCGCGCGTCGCTGCCACATCAACGGCAACCTGGCCAACGACGACGGCGGTGCCATCTACGCGCGGCGTGGGGGCGTCCAGGTCTACGACTCGGTCCTCAGCAACAACCTCGTCGACGGCTCCGGCGGAGCCATCGGCTCGACCGGCGACATCCTGGTGGTGCGCTCCATGGTCGACGGCAACACGACCGACGGCGACGGCGGTGCGTTGTACGCCGACGAGGACGGGGACGTGACCGTGATCGACTCCCTCATCGACGGCAGCGACGCGGACGGTCCGGGAGGCGCGATCTTCACCCTGGACGGGGATGTCGCCGTCGTCGGGTCCACTCTCAACGGCAACCGGGCCGACGACCGCGGCGGCGCCATCTCCGGCGAGGCCGACGTGCTGGTGGTCAACTCCAACATCGCCCGCAACCTCGCGGTCGCGCACGCCGGCGGCGGCATCTGGGCGCGGGGCAACCTCACCGTCGTGAACTCGACCATCACGCAGAACTACGCGGAGGGTGAGGGCGGCGGCATCCTCTCCGCCGGTCGGACGACGGTGGTCTCCTCGACCGTCGCCCGCAACATCGCTCCGGTCGCCGGCGACATCGGCAGCGCCCATCGGCTCGACGTGTTCGCCTCGATCATCGGGCCACCGGTGTGGGAAGGGGTCACCGGCGACACGATCCCGAGTCATCGCAGCTGCCGGGTCTACGACTCGCTGTCGCGCGGCTACAACTTCTACACGGAAGACTCCTGCGAGCTCGAGAGCCCGACCGACGTCCTGGGCGACGACCCCCAGGTGGTGCAGGTCGACGGGCACCCGCTGGGCTTCGTGCTGATGCCGTACGGCGACAGCCCCGTGCGTGCCCGCATCCCCAGCGGTTCTTGCCGTGGCGTGCTGCCCCGACCCCTGCCGGCGGGACAGCTGCTCGCCGGCTGGGTCGACTGGGGCCAGATCCTTGCCCGCGACACGCTCGGTCAGCTGCGCGACGTCGGCCTCCCGTGCGACATCGGCGCGGTGCAGTCGGCGCCGCCCGCGGTCGGCCTCCGGGCGCCCTGGCCGGTGACCCGTCCGACGGTGGATCCTGGACCGCCCGCCCGACGCACCGCTTCCTCGGCCCAGCGCGTCACCCGGCGCTCGGTGGTCACGCCGGCGGAGCAGTTGGCCAGGCTGGCGGCCCGGTTGCGCGGCCTGGAGCACGATGCGCGACGCTTCGGTCAGCTGCGCCGCTGCACGACGTACGTCGGGGTGCGGGAGGCGGGGGATCGCCAGCACCGCTGGGGGTTCCTGTACGACGAGCGCGACGGCACCGGGATCGACCGTCGACCAGCCCTGGTGCGCGCGCCGCTTCGCCGATCCGACGCCGTGCTCCTGCGACTGGCGACGACGCCTCGGTGCCTGAGCGCGGCGCCCGACCCCAACGGCACCGGCGAGGACGCCCGCCGGGCCACGCCGTCGCTCGCACAGCTCGAGCGGCTGGCGAAGCGGGTCGAGCGGACGGCGGCGCGCTTCGACCGCTGGGAGTCGTGCCTGTCGTGGCTGCCCGTCACCGAGGACGGCGACCCCGGCCAGGACCTCGGCTTCCTCGGCACCCGCAGACGGCACCTGCCGGCGATCTGGATCGACACGAGCGAGCGTGACGACCCGGACTACCAGCTCCTGGTCCGTTCGCGCAGGTGCGACTCCGAGCCGGGCGAGTCCGTCGACCGGGTCGCCCGGCGGGACGCCGACGGCCGGCTCGCGGCCCTCCGGGAGGACGTCGAGGACCTGGTCGACCCGGTCGGGGAGATCACCCAGTTCGACGAGTGCATGTACACCGTCGGCCTGCAGCAGCGCCCCGGTTACCTCTACCGCGACCGGCGCGGTCACCGGTCGCGGCGACCCGCGCTCTCGTTCGACCTGCGGGGACCTCGGCTGCCCGCGATCAGCGTGATGGCGACGTCGGGGGAGGAGCCGCCCCAGATCGAGTGCAACGAGGACGCCGCGTCGGCAAATGATGAGGACGAGTGACGACGACGAGTAGCTGTCGGTGGGCCGCCGTAGACTCGTGGTCTGACCCCCTGTCACTCGTTGACCGGGGGCTCTCGTGCTGTCCCTACCACCAGCATCCGCGCCACCGATGGAGTCCTTGTGCAGCTGTCCGGCCACCTCGCGGGCATCGCCGATGCCGTTCTCGCCGATCCCACGCTGACCCAGACGATGGCGGACGCTCGAGGCGGTGTGGTGCCGACCCTGGACCTCACCGGGCCCGAGGCGATGCGGCCGTACGTCGTCGCCGGCCTGGTCCGCGAGGGCCGGACCGTCCTCGCCGTGACCGCGACCTCCCGCGACGCGGAGGACCTGGTGGCGTCGCTCGCGGACCTGGTCGACCCGGCGCTCGTCGGCTACTACCCGAGCTGGGAGACGCTGCCCCACGAGCGGCTGAGCCCGCGCAGCGACACGGTCGGTCGCCGGCTCGCGGTCCTGCGCCGGCTCAGGCATCCGGGCACGGACGCGTCCAACGGGCCGCTCCGGGTGGTCGTCGCGCCGGTCCGGTCGGTGCTGCAGCCGCAGGTCAAGGGGCTGGCCGACCTCGAGCCGGTCGAGCTGGTGGCCGGTGACACCGCGCCGCTCGAGGACGTCGTACGCCGTCTGGCCGCCGCGGCTTACTCGCGCGTCGACCTGGTCGAGAAGCGTGGCGAGTTCGCGGTGCGCGGCGGCATCGTCGACGTGTTCCCGCCGACCGAGGAGCACCCGCAGCGGGTGGAGTTCTGGGGCGACGACGTCGAGGAGATCCGCACCTTCTCCGTCGCCGACCAACGCACGCTCGACAAGGTCGAGCGACTCTGGGCTCCGCCGTGCCGCGAGCTGCTGCTGACCGACGAGGTGCGTGAGCGAGCCGCCGAGCTCGGCCGCCAGCATCCCCAGCTCCTCGAGCTCACCGACAAGATCGCCGCCGGCATCGCCGTCGAGGGCATGGAGTCGCTCGCGCCGGTGCTCGTCGACGAGATGGAGCTGCTTGTCGATCTGATGCCCGACGACACCCACGTGGTCGTGCTCGACCCCGAGCGGGCGCGCAGCCGGGCGCACGACCTGGTGGCGACGAGCGAGGAGTTCCTGGGCGCGAGCTGGGCGGCCGCCGCCGGTGGCGGTACGGCGCCGATCGACCTGGGAGCGGCGTCCTACCGCGCCATCGCCGACATCCGCGAGCACACGCTCGCGCAGGGCAAGGCCTGGTGGTCGGTCAGCCCCTTCGGGATCGAGTCGGAAGCAGAGTCCGACGTCGACGTCATCGCCGGTGCCGTGGTCAGCCGCGGCCTCCCGGCCAAGCCGGCCGATGCCTACCGGGGCGAGATGGAGCGCGCGATAGCCGACATCGCGGGCTGGCGGCGCGACGGCTACCGGGTCGTCGTCGTGCACGCGGGCCACGGCCCGGCCGAGCGGATGCGCGAGGTGCTGGCCGAGCACGACCTGGCCGCCCGGGTGGTCGAGGAGGTCGCCACCGCGGCCGACCTGACCGACGCGGTCGTCACGGTCACCTGCGGCGCCGCCGTGCACGGGTTCGTCGACGAGACCAACCGCCTCGCCGTCCTGACCGGTGAGGACCTCTCGGGCCAGAAGGCCTCGACCCGTGACATGCGGCGGATGCCGGCTCGCCGCAAGAAGCAGATCGACCCGCTCGAGCTGAGCGCCGGCGACTACGTCGTCCACGAGCAGCACGGTGTCGGCCGGTTCGTCGAGATGAAGCAGCGCGAGGTCGGGGGAGCGGTGCGCGAGTACCTCGTCCTCGAGTACGGCGCCAGCAAGCGCGGCGGCCCGCCCGACCGGCTCTACGTCCCGGCGGACGCGCTCGACCAGGTGACGCGCTACGTCGGTGGTGAGTCGCCGTCGCTCGACCGGCTCGGCGGCGCCGACTGGTCCAAGCGCAAGAACCGTGCCCGCAAGGCCGTCCGCGAGATCGCGGCGGAGCTGATCAAGCTGTACGCCGCCCGGCAGGCCACCCAGGGCTACGCGTTCGGGCCCGACACGCCGTGGCAGGGCGAGCTCGAGGATGCGTTCCCCTTCCACGAGACGCCCGACCAGCTGAGCACGGTCGACGAGGTCAAGGGCGACATGATGCGCACCGTCCCGATGGACCGGCTGGTCTGCGGCGACGTCGGCTACGGCAAGACCGAGATCGCGGTGCGCGCGGCGTTCAAGGCCGTGCAGGACGGCAAGCAGGTCGCGGTGCTGGTGCCGACGACGCTGCTGGTGACCCAGCACCTGAGCACGTTCAGCGAGCGGATGAGCGGCTTCCCCGTCGTGCTCAAGGGACTGAGCCGATTCCAGACCGACGCCGAGGCTCGCGAGGTGATCGCCGGGCTCGCGGAGGGCTCCGTCGACATCGTGGTCGGCACCCACCGGCTGCTCAACCCCGACATCCGGATGAAGGACCTCGGCCTGATCATCGTCGACGAGGAGCAGCGCTTCGGCGTCGAGCACAAGGAGCAGATGAAGCGGCTCCGCACCTCGGTCGACGTGCTGTCGATGTCGGCGACGCCGATCCCGCGCACGCTCGAGATGGCGATCACCGGCATCCGCGAGATGTCGACGATCACGACCCCACCGGAGGAGCGGCACCCGGTGCTGACCTACGTCGGTGCCTACGAGGACCGGCAGATCGTCGCCGCCGTACGCCGCGAGCTGCTGCGCGAGGGCCAGGTCTTCTACATCCACAACCGGGTCAACTCGATCGAGAAGGCCGCCTCCCGGATCACCGAGCTGGTGCCCGAGGCGCGGGTCGCGGTCGCGCACGGGCAGATGGGGGAGCACCAGCTCGAGCAGGTGATGCTCGACTTCTGGGAGAAGCGCTTCGATGTCCTGGTGTGCACGACGATCGTCGAGTCCGGCCTCGACGTCTCCAACGCCAACACGATGATCATCGAGCGCTCGGACACGCTCGGCCTCTCCCAGCTGCACCAGCTCCGTGGCCGGGTCGGCCGGTCGCGGGAGCGGGCCTACGCCTACTTCCTCTACCCGCCGGAGAAGCCGCTGACCGAGACCGCCCACGAGCGGCTCGCGACGCTGGCGCAGCACTCCGACCTCGGCGGCGGCATGGCGATCGCGATGAAGGACCTCGAGATCCGCGGCGCGGGCAACCTGCTCGGCGGCGAGCAGTCCGGTCACATCGCCGACGTCGGGTTCGACCTCTACGTGCGCCTGGTCGGCGAGGCCGTCGCAGAGTTCAAGGGCGACGGGGGCGAGCCGGAGCTCAACGAGGTCCGGGTCGAGCTGCCGGTCGACGCCCACCTGCCGCACGGCTACATCACGAGCGAGCGGCTCCGGCTGGAGATGTACAAGCGGCTGGCCGAGGTGCGCTCCGACGACGACGTCGACAAGATCAACGAGGAGATGCTGGACCGCTACGGCGAGCCGCCGGTGGAGGTCATCTCGCTGCTGCTGGTCGCGCGGTTTCGGGCGCGAGCGAGGCAGGCCGGCGTCGGCGAGATCACGATCGCGGGACGCAACGTGCGGTTTGCGCCGGTCGACCTGCCCGACTCGCGGGTCGTCCGGCTCAACCGGATGTACCCGAAGTCCATCGTCAAGGCGCCGGTCAGCACGATCCTGGTCCCGCGACCCCAGACCTCCGGCATCGGAGGTCAGCCGATCTCGGGCATCGCCCTGCTTGAATGGGCCCGGCACGTGATCGACTCCGTGATCGACCCCCAGGAGAACAAGTGACGCGAGTGTTCCGAGTGGCTGCCCTGGCAGCGGTCTCTGTCGTGCTGCTGACCGGCTGCGGCGCCGTACCCGACCTCAACCCGGGGATCGCCGTCCGGGTCGACGACGAGAAGGTGTCGACGCGGGATCTCAAGGATCTGGCGACCGACTACTGCTCGGCGCTGTCGTCGGGAGAGCAGGCCGGTGGAGCCGTGCCCCACCACTTCGTCTACGGGCTCTCCGCCAGCAGCCTCGGGCTGCGCTCGGCCGCGTCGCAGCTGATGGCCGAGCACGGTGTCACCCCGGACGCGTCGTACGACAAGACGGTCGAGCAGGCCAAGACGGAGCAGCTCGCCAGTCTGGACGAGGCTCAGCGCGCCGCGGTCATCGAGGTCGGGGCCGCGTCGATCTACGTGTCGGCGGCCGAGACCTCGGTGGGCCGCAAGGTGCTTGGCGGTACGCCGTCCGACGAGGACGCGCTGGCCGCCGGCCAGAAGGCGCTCGTCGCCTGGATCGACGACCACGACGTCCAGGTCGACCCCAAGTACGGCGTCTCGATCGACACCGGCGCGGCGGTCCTCTCCGACACCTCGGTCTCCTACGCGGTCAGCGACGTCGCGAAGGCCGGCCAGGCCGAGCAGCCGGACAACGCTCTCGCGGCGGCGCTGCCCGAGAGCCAACGCTGCGGCTGATGGCCTCCTCCGGCGAGCCGCTCCTCGAGTTCCTCGAGGTGATGCGGCGGCTGCGTGCCGAGTGCGCGTGGAAGGCCGGGCAGACGCACCGGTCGCTGGTCCGCTACCTCCTCGAGGAGACCCACGAGACCATCGAGGCGATCGAGTCCGGGGACCCCGACCACCTCCGCGAGGAGCTCGGCGACCTGCTGCTGCAGGTCTACTTCCACGCCTTGATCGCCGAGGAGGCGGGGGAGTTCACGATCGACGACGTGGCGGCCGGCATCATCGCCAAGATGCGCCGCCGCAACCCGCACGTGTTCGAGCCCGATGCCGACTCGCCGACCGACCCCGCCGAGATCGATGCGGCCTGGCAGCAGATCAAGGCCGAGGAGAAGCAGCGCACCTCGGCCACCGACGGGATCCCACCCACCCTGCCCGCGCTGCTGTACGCCGACAAGGTGCTCGGTCGCCTGGAGCGGGCCGCCCCGGTGGTCGAGCCGGTCGAGACCTCGATGGTCGAGCGGGTCGAGACCCCCGCAGCCGACCCGACGTCGATCGGCGACCGCCTCCTGGCCCTCGTCGCCGAGGCCCGCGAGACAGGTGTCGACCCCGAGCAGGCGCTGCGCGACGCCGTACGGCGGCTGCTGTGAGTGGTGGGCCGCGGCCCGTTCGCCTACTGGCCCTCCGAGACCTGCTCGATCGTGAGTGAGGCGTTGACGTTGGGCTCGATCCCGCCGGCCAGCGTCTGCAACGTGACCGCCGCGGCGGACGTGTAGTTGCGAAGCTCGAGCAGGTCGCCGGACGACAGCTGTACGAACGCTTCTCCCACGGTCTGCTGGGTGCCGGCGCCGGAGCCGTAGGTGCTCCCCGGAGAAGGCACGCCGTTGACGAAGAGCGTGAACTGGTTGGGCTCGACGCCCGAGACGATGAACCGGACGCGATAGAGACCGTTCTCGTCCGCGACGATGGCCGAGGTGCCCGGAGCGTGGGTGAATCCGATGAGCGGGCCCTCCTGGCCGAAGGCGACGGCGCCCAGGATCGGCACGATCTGCGGGCCGGTGCTGTACAAGTAGGCGGCGTTGTTGGGGGCGGCGGCGCCGGTGGCGCCGGTCGCACCCGCGGCGCCGGTGGGACCCGTGGGACCCGTCGCGCCGGTCGCCCCAGCGGGTCCGGTGGCGCCGGTCGCCCCAGCGGGTCCGGTGGCGCCGGTCGGTCCGATGTCTCCGGCGGCGCCGGTGGCGCCGGTCGCGCCGACAGGCCCGGTCGGGCCGGCGGGCCCGATGTCGCCGGCGGGTCCGGTGGCGCCTGCGGGTCCGGTGGCGCCGGTCGGTCCGGCCGGACCGGTGGCACCCTGCACGCCCTGCGGGCCGGGCTTGCCCTCGCCCCGGCGGACCGGTCGGGTCCAGCGGATGTGGTCCTCGCCGCGACGGCACTCCGCAACCTTCTGGACGATCCGGATCTTGCCGGGCTCGACGCTGAAGCAAGCGCTGATCACGCGGCGGTCCTGCGGCGACCTGTCCGCGGCGCCGGCAGACCCGGCAGTGCCGACGACGGTGGTCAGGGCCAGGGTGGCGAGAGACAGGGACGCGAGGGTGCGGGGCCGGGAGAAGGTCACCGACTCACGCTAGGGAAACAACGGACGATTCGTAGCCGAATCGGGAGATCGAGCCTGCCGGCATTCGCCGTCAGCCGTACGACGGCGCCTGGACGTCCGCCATCGACGGGTCCAGCTCGACGCCCCTGGCGAGGTGCTCCTCGGCCTCGTCGGTCTCGCCGAGGTGCAGGAGGGCGAACCCGAGACGCATGTGCGCGGCCGCGAGGTCGGGGTCGATCGCCAGGGCGCGACGATAGAGGTCGACCGCCGCCTCGAGATCCTCGCCCTCGAGGACGATGCCCTTGTTGTAGAGGGCCGAGGTGAAGTCGGGGTCGGTCTTCAGGGCCGCGTCGTACTGCTTGATCGCCAGCGCGTCGTCCCCGGCGTCCTGGGCCAACAGACCGAGGTTGTAGTGGGCGTAGACGTTGTCCGGGTCCAGCTCCAGCACGTTCTCGAAGGTGGCCCGGGCCTTCGCGTCGTCGCCCCCGTCGAGCTGCTGCAGCGCCGTCTGGACCAGGGTGTCCGCGGCGGACAGGCTGGCCGAGGACGAGGCTGCCGACGACGGCTCCTTGTCGGCGTCGTCGCCGCTGCATCCGGTGACGACGAGGACGCTCAGCAGCGCGAGTACGGCGAGGGTGGGTCGAGGCACGCGGGTCAGTGTAGGAGGGTGCGCTCGCGTGCGAAGGCGAGGTTCTGCTCGACGCGTGGCCGCTCCTGCGGCGGCAGCTCCGGGTCCGCGAGCACGGTCTGGGCCAGAGTGGCCGACTCGGCGTACCGGCCCACCCAGTAGCTCGAGATCGACAGCTCGTCGCGGGCTCGCCAGCCGTAGCACGCGGGAAGCACGAAGAGGATGTCGTCCGTCGGTGCCAGCTGGACCGCCCGGGTCGCGAAGACGTGGGCCAGCTCGTGCCGGCCGCGCTCGCGGAGATGGCGGGCCAGCTCGACGAGAGTCTCCGCGCGTCCCGGGCGGCGTTCGAACGCCGTCAGGTAGGCCGCGAGCACCTCCCGGTCGTCGTCCGCGAGCCGATCGCGCAGCACCGCCACCTGCAGCAGCGAGTACCAGACCTCCTCCTCCCAGCCGCCCAGGGATGCCCGGTGCTCGTAGGCCCCCACGGCCTGCCGGTCCCGGCCGAGATCGCGCAGCGTCTGGGCGCGGTAGAAGACATAGCGTGCGTTGTCGGGCTCGGCGGCGAGGCCGCGCTCCAGAAGCGCGAGATCGCGCTCGAACTTGCCCTGGCGGCTGGAGCCCTCCGCATGATCGCGGAACCAGACCCCGCCGAGGGTCGGCCGGTCGGTGGAGCCGACGTCGAGGTACTCGTGGGTGACGCCCTCGTAGCGCGCCGGGGCGTCGACTCGCACGAGTCTCACGTTGGCGTAGTGGAGGCCGCTGGCCCGCTGGTCGAGGAGGTAGGCGTCCGCGGTCAGTGAGTCGCGGAAGGCGGTGTCCTCGACCACGAGCTCCATGTCGGCGTCGCACAGCAGGAGGTAGTCGACGCCGTACGCCGCGGCGGTGTCACGCGCCGCGGCGAGGGATTCGTTGCGGGCCTGGGCGAAGTCGTCGAAGCGTCCGTGGGTCACCCGGCCGGGCACGCCGTACCGCTCGAAGAACGACCGGACGATCTCGGCCGTGCCGTCGGTCGAGCCGGTGTCGTGGATCGCGTAGGCGTCGATCCAGGGAGCCGCGGCCGCCAGGCAGCGCTCGATGATGCCGGCCTCGTCCTTGACGATCATGGTCAGGCAGAGCCTGGCTCGGGTTTCGGCCACGGCCACGGAGTCTAGGGAAAGCGGGCCGGACCTGCTTCGGGCTAGGGTCGCGCCATGTCTCGGGTGCTGATCGTGGAGGACGACCTGGACGTGCGCGACTGGATCGCGCACTGCATGCTCCAGGACGGCGACGAGATCCGCGGGGTGCCCGACGGTCGCCGGCTGCGCGGCCTCCACGCCGACGAGCCCGACTACCGCCCGGACCTGGTGCTGATGGACTACGCGCTGCCGGACACCGACGGCGTCGCGCTCCTGGAGGAGCTGCACGTCATCTGGCCGGAGGTGCCCGCCGTCTTCGTGACCGTGCAGTGGACCGGCGAGGTGATCGAGCGGATCGCCCGCACCGGCTACGAACGCATTGCCAAGCCGTTCAACCCCGACGACCTGCGTGCAGCCGCGCGCCGGGCGCTCGCGGAGCGGGGGAGCCAGGGGTGAACCGGGTACGCCTGCTCGACCTGGGAGCGTTCGCGGGGTACTTCGTCCTCGCGGCCTACCTCGGGCGGCAGGCGGTGATCCCGGGCAGCGCGATCGCGCTCGTGTGGCCGGCAGCCGGCGTCGCCGCGGCGTGGCTGGCGGTGACCGGGTGGCGCCGGTGGGTCATCGTGGATGCCACGTGCGTCTTCGTCCTCTCCTGGGCGGTCTACCTCCTGATCGGGTCCTCCGGAGGTGTCGCGTTCAGCCTCGCGCTCGCGACGGTCGTCCAGGCGCTGGTGTTCGGTCTGCTGGTCAGCCGGTGGGTGCCCGACTGGTGGGGCTTCGGCGCGGACCCGCCGCCCGGGGTGCAGCGGCTGCGCGAGCTCGGCCTCCTGCTGGCGGCCGCCCTCGCCTCCGCGGTGGTCTCGGGAGCGGTCGGTCCTGCGTCGATCTTCTTCGCCACCGACGCCGACTGGTCCGTGATCGTGTCCTGGATCGTGCGCAACTCGGTCGGCATCGTCGCGATCTTCCCGCTGTCGCTGCTCGCGCGGAACGCCGCGAGGTCCGACACGTCGCAGGTCGCCCCGGCGCCGTTCGGCCCGTACCGCAGCAGCCTGGTCGAGTTCGTCGCGCTCGTCGTCGTCAGCGTCGCCGCGTGCTGGCTGATCTTCGGTGTCAACAACGGACTGCCGATCCCGTTCCTGCTGCTCGCGACCTCGGCCTGGGCCGGCACCCGGTTCTCCCCGTGGGTCGCCGACCTCCACGCGCTCCTGCTGGTGACCGGAGTGGTCGTCTGCACGGTGCTCGACCGGGGTCCCTTCGCCGGCATCGCCGATCCGGTCAACGAGGTGCTCGTCGTCCAGGCGTACGTCGGCGTGGTGGTCGTGCTGACCCTGGCGCTGTCCGTCGGGCGGCGCGAGAGCCTCGCGCTCCACCAGCGGCTCGCGGCGTCCGAGCACGCCGCGACCGAGCAGGCCACGACCATGCGCACGATCCTGGACACGATGGCCGACGGCGTCAGCGTCGTCGACGCGACCGGTCAGGTCGTGCTCCGCAACCCGGCGGCCGGGCTGCTCGTCGGCGACGTCCAGGTGGACGAGCACGGGGCCGTCGACGTGGGCCGCTACGACATGCGGCACGCCGACGGCACCTCCGTGACCGCCGACGACTCGCCGATCGCCCTGGCGCTGTCCGGCAAGACGATCGATCACCTCGACCTCTTCGTGCGCAACCCGTCGGCACCCGACGGGCGGATGGTCGAGGTGACGGCCCGCCCGATCCCGGACAGCGACCCGCCGCTGGTCGTGATCGTCTTCCACGATGTCACCGCGGACCGCCGCGAGCGCGACGAGCTGGCGTCGTTCGCAGGCGTCGTCGCGCACGACCTGCTCAACCCGCTGACGGTCGTCGAGGGCTGGTCCGAGACGCTGCTCGAGACGGCGCGGGCCGGCATCGTCGTACCGCCCGAGAAGCAGGCCGAGCAGCTCGACCGCATCCAACGGGCGGCGCAGCGGATGCAGCACCTGATCAGCGACCTGCTCGCCTACACGACCGCCCGCGACCTGCGGATCACGCCGGTGCGAGTCGACCTGCGGACGATGGTGGGCGACATCGCCCGGGCGCGCGTCGAGGCCAGCCGGGTCAGCGAGGGCCCGCAGCCGCTCATCACCATCGACCCGACGCTCCCCGACGTGCTCGCCGAGCCGGTGTTGCTCCGGCAGGTGATCGACAACCTCGTCGGCAACGCGGTCAAGTACGTCGCGCCGGACGTGTGTCCCGAGATCGAGGTGCGCGGCCGAGTGGTCGACGGCGACGACGGACCGATGGTGCTGATCGAGGTCGTCGACAACGGCATCGGCATCCCGCAGGAGCAGCAGTTCCGCGTCTTCGACACCTTCCACCGCGCCCACCGCGACGGCTACCGCGGCACCGGCCTCGGACTGTCCATCGTCAAGCGGATCGTGGAGCGGCACGGCGGGACTGCCTCGGCCGCCGCCAACGACGGTCGCGGCGGGACCACGATGCGGGTCACCTTCCCAGCGGCCGACCTGCGCTGATCGCCGCGTCCGCTCGCCACTAGGCTGGCCCCATGGCATCCATCGAAGCTGTCGGCGCCCGCGAGATCCTCGACTCCCGAGGCAACCCCACCGTCGAGGTCGAGGTGCTCCTCGACGACGGCTCGTTCGCCCGGGCGATGGTGCCCAGCGGCGCCTCCACCGGCGCGTTCGAGGCAGTCGAGCTGCGCGACGGCGGCGACAGGTACGGCGGCAAGGGTGTGGGCAAGGCGGTCGATGCCGTGATCCATACGATCGCCCCGGCCATCGAGGGCCTCGCCGCCGACGACCAGCGGCTCGTCGACCAGTCCATGCTCCAGCTCGACGGCACGCCCAACAAGGCCAACCTCGGCGCCAACGCGATCCTCGGCGTCTCGCTCGCGGTCGCGCGCGCGGCCGCCGACTCGGCCGGCCTCCCGCTCTACCGCTACGTCGGTGGTCCGAACGCCCACCTGCTGCCGGTGCCGATGATGAACATCCTCAACGGCGGCTCGCACGCGGACTCCAACGTCGACGTCCAGGAGTTCATGATCGCGCCGATCGGCGCCCCGACGTTCCGCGAGGCGCTGCGCTCCGGCGCGGAGGTCTACCACGCCCTCAAGTCGGTCCTGAAGCAGAAGGGCCTCTCGACCGGCCTCGGCGACGAGGGTGGCTTCGCGCCCAACCTCGACAGCAACCGCGCCGCGCTCGACCTGATCGCCGAGGCCGTCGCGACCACCGGCCTGACCCTCGGCAAGGACATCGCGCTGGCGATGGACGTCGCCGCCTCTGAGTTCTTCAAGGACGGGTCCTACGCCTTCGAGGGCGGCTCCAAGTCGGCCGAGGAGATGACCGCCTACTACGCCGACCTGGTCGCGTCGTACCCCATCGTCTCGATCGAGGACCCGCTCGACGAGGACGACTGGGACGGCTGGAAGGCCATCACCGACCTGCTGGGCACCAAGACCCAGCTCGTCGGCGACGACCTCTTCGTCACCAATGTCGAGCGGCTGCAGCGGGGCATCTCCGGTGGCCAGGCCAACGCCCTGCTGGTGAAGGTCAACCAGATCGGCACGCTCACCGAGACCCTCGACTCCGTGGAGCTCGCGCACCGCAGCGGCTACCGCTGCATGATGAGCCACCGTTCGGGCGAGACCGAGGACACCACGATCGCCGACCTCGCGGTCGCCGTGAACTGCGGGCAGATCAAGACCGGTGCCCCGGCGCGGTCGGACCGGGTCGCGAAGTACAACCAGCTGCTGCGGATCGAGGACGAGCTCGGAGATGCTGCGCGCTACTCCGGCGCGTCGGCGTTCCCTCGCTACGGTGCCTGAGCGACCCTAGGAGACATGCCCGAGTCTCGTCGTACGTCGTCGCGCGCTCCGCGCCCCGGCGGCCGCACCGGACCCGGTCGGGACACCGGCTCGACGCGTGCGGTCCGCGCACCGCTGGCGGCCGCGCCCGCGACCCCTGGCCGGCGTCGGCCGCGGCTGACCGGTCGCGCGACGGTGCTGGTGCTGGTCCTGTCGCTGCTGACGATCTCGTACGCCTCGTCGCTGCGCGCCTACCTCGACCAACGCGAGCACATCGGCGATCTCAAGGGCCAGATCGCCCTGCGGCAGTCGCGCATCGACGACCTCGAGCGGGAGAAGCGGCGCTGGGAGGACCCGGCGTTCGTGCGCCAGCAGGCCCGTGACCTCAACTACGTGATGCCCGGGGAGACGGCGTACGTCGTGCTCGACGAGGACGGCAAGCCGCTCGACAGCGAGGCCACGCTCTCCGATCCGGCCAAGGTCACCCCCAAGGCGCCGACGGCGTGGTGGTCGACGGCGTGGAAGTCCGTCGAGCTCGCCGGCAACCCGCCGAAGCCCGAGGACAAGCAGCAGCCGGCGACCAAGATCGACGAGACGCCCTGAGAGGATGGGGTCGTGATCGACCCCTCCGACGTCGCCGCCGTCCACGCCCAGCTCGGCCGGGAGCCGCGCGCGATCCACGAGGTCGGCCACCGCTGCCCCTGCGGCAACCCCGACGTGGTCACCACGGAGCCACGGCTGCCCAACGGGGCGCCGTTCCCGACGACGTACTACCTCACCTGCCCGCGCGCCGCGTCGCGGATCGGGACCCTCGAGGGGTCGGGGCTGATGAAGGAGATGCAGGACCGGCTCGCGGACGACCCCGACCTCGCCGCGGCGTACCGCTCCGCCCACGAGCGCTACCTCGCCGCCCGCGCGGAGCTGGGCAGCGTCCCCGAGATCGAGGGGATCTCCGCCGGCGGCATGCCCGACCGGGTCAAGTGTCTCCACGTGCTGGCCGGCCAGTCGCTCGCGCAGGGGCGCGATGTGAACCCGTTCGGCGACGAGGTGCTCGAGCTGCTGGGGGAGTGGTGGAAGACCGGGCCCTGCGTGGAGGTCCACGGTGGTTGAGGAGGTTGCGCAGCAACCGTCTCGGAACCGCGTCGCCGCCATCGACTGCGGCACCAACACGATCAAGCTGCTGATCGGGGCGTTGCCCGAGGTGGACGTCCGCGAGATGCGGATGGTCCGGCTCGGCCAGGACCTCGACCGCACCGGCCGGATCGCGGACGAGGCGCTGGTGCGCGCGTTCGCCGCGATCGAGGAGTACGCCGAGCTCATCCGGTCGTACGACGTGCCTCCCGAGCGCGTGCGCTTCGTGGCGACCTCGGCGTCTCGCGATGCGTCCAACGCCGCGGTCTTCGTCGCCGGCGTACGAGAGCGGCTCGGTGTCGAGCCCGAGGTCGTCTCGGGTGACGTGGAGGCGGCACTGTCCTTCGACGGCGCCGTGCGCAACCTGCGAGAGGTGCCGGAGACGCCGATCCTGGTGATCGACATCGGTGGTGGGTCCACCGAGCTGATCCTCGGCTCGACCGCCCCGGACGCCGCGGACTCGATGGACGTCGGCTCGGTGCGCCTGCATGAGCGGCACCTGCACTCCGACCCTCCGACCGCCGTCGAGATCGCCGCCTGCGTGGCCGACATCGACGCCCACCTCGACGCCTGCCCCGTCTCGCCCGCGGACGCCGCCACGGTGGTCGGCGTCGCCGGCACCGTCACCCAGCTCGCGGCCGTGGCGCTCGGCCTGACGGCGTACTCACGCGCCGACGTCGACCAGCTCGTCCTGTCGGCGGAGCAGGTGCACGCCACCGTCGAGCGGCTCCTCGCCATGACCGTCGCCGAGCGCCTGGCCCTCCCGGCGATGCACCCCGGCCGCGCGGACGTCATCGGCGCTGGCGTGCTGATCCTCGACCGCGTCCTGCGCCGTACCCGCGCCGACTCTCTGGTCGTCTCCGACTCCGACATCCTCGACGGGATCGCGTGGTCGATCGGCGTGTCGGGGTAGTCCCCGACGTTGTTGGTCCCCGGACGACCCGAAATGGAACCAGGACGTCAGGGACTACCCCGGCGATGTATCGGCCCTCGTCGCACAATGAGCCCGTGAGCCACGTCCCTCCCGGCACCGGTTGGCCCAGCGACCCGGCGACGCCCCAGACCCCGGTGGCGGCCACCGCGGCGCAGGTACGCCGCCTCGCGCGGGCCGTGCCACTCGACGAGCTCGACGCCCGGGTGTCCGTCTGCCGGGCGTGCCCACGCCTGGTCTGGTGGCGTGAGGACGTCGCCGACACGAAGCGGGCGGCGTACCGCGACGAGACCTACTGGGGCCGGCCGATCCCGGGCTGGGGCTCGCCGACGCCGCGCATCCTGATCGTCGGCCTGGCGCCGGCGGCTCACGGCGCCAATCGCACCGGCCGGGTCTTCACCGGCGACCGCAGCGGCGACTGGCTGTTCGCGAGCCTGCACCGGGTCGGCCTGGCCCGGATTCCCACCAGCACGCGCGCCGACGACGGCCAGGAGCTGGTCGGAACCCGGATGGTCGCCACGGTCCGTTGCGCGCCGCCGCAGAACAAGCCGACCGTGACCGAGCGCGACACCTGCGCGCCCTGGATCGAGGCCGAGCTCGGCCTCCTGGTCGAGCACGTCCGGGTGGTCGTCGCCCTCGGCGGCTACGGCTGGGACGCCACGCTGCGGTCGTACGCCGCGATCGGGTGGGACGTCGTACGTCCGAAGTCACGGTTCGGGCACGGCGCCGAGGCCCGGCTGGTGAACGGCGACCGCGAGGTGCTGCTGCTCGGCTGCTACCACCCGAGCCAGCAGAACACGTTCACCGGCCGCCTCACCGAGCCGATGCTGGACGCCGTTCTCGGCCGCGCCGCCGCCGCTGCCAGACTGAGCGAGTGACGCCGCAGGACGTCATACGTTCCGAGCGCTACAGGCCGCGATTCGTATGACGTCCCGCGGCGACCGGCCCCTGTATCCCAACCGGTAGAGGAAGCCGCCTTAAAAGCGGTTCAGTCTGGGTTCGAACCCCAGTGGGGGCACCAAAGCTCAGAGCAGCACTGTTGGTGCCTTGACCTGTGGAAAGCCCTCGTTGACATCACTTCTGACAGCAGCACGCGCACCCATGACCGCACGTTCCAGCTTGTTGAGACCCTCGCGCTGACCAGCAAGGCAGCGGATGGTCGACGCCGGCCTGCTGGGCCGCAAGACCGACCGCGGCTTCTGCACCTACGTCAGAGGCTGAGCATCTACAGAGTCGGAATGCTGTCGGAAGAGCGACGGCGTCGTAAGAGGCGAAGAGAGTCTGCTGCCTGATTGTGTCGCCTTTGCGAGCGCAGCGCGGTGCGGGGGTCTATGTAGATCGGGCCTGCTCGGAGGCCGGGTGGTTCCGACCAGATCTTCAAGACTCCGTGGCACCGACGAAGCGTTCGAGTTGGCCCATGTTCGCTGGCTCTCTAGCCCTGAGGAAGACATGAGTCAGGCCGAGCAGTCCGTCGGCACCTTTCATGCCTGACGGACTGCTCGGTCACTGCTTGCTACCTAGCCGGCAGAGTTGCTCTTGTGGGCGTTGAGGCCGAGCCCAGAGGCGGCGCCGAGAGCGGCGATAACGACGGCGGCGATCCAGGCGTTGCGGAAGTCGTCGCGAATCGCAGCCTGAGAGGCGGCTCCCAGGAGCGCAACGAGGACGCTGACCCCCACCACTGACCCCATCTGCTGCGACATCGACACGACCGCACTCCCGGTCGCCGAGTCCTTGGGTGGGAGATCGACCGTCGCGCTCGAGATCGCAATCGGGAGGGAAGCTCCGAAGCCGGCGCCGATGAGGATGAGAGGACCGAAGAGCTCACGCAGATACTCCGGGTCTTCGCCGAGTGCGGACGCCATGAGAAGGATGCCGATTGCCGTCACGGCGAGACCGACGCCAGCAATAGCTGCAGGTCGGATCCTCGTCTTGCTCTGTAGTGTCTCTGCCGCGACCGCGAACGTTATGAACATCACCGGGATTGGTGCGGTAGCGAGCCCGGTTCGGATGGCGGAGTAATCCCAGTGGCCTTGCAGCCACAGGATGACAGATAGCAATACGACAGAGAAGGACGCAGAGACCATCACTGTGGTGAGGTTGGCCGAGGTAAACACGCGGCTGCGGAACAGACTGAGCTGCACGATGGGTGCCTCATGACGCTGTGATCGCGCGATGAAGGCCACGAGTGCAACCGCGGCGATGACGAAGGAGCCGACGACCTCGGCGCTATCCCACCCGTAATCTGTGCTCTTCACCAGACCGAACGCAAGAGCGCCGACGCTGACGACCAGGACGAATCCGCCGAGCAGATCAGGCAGCGCCGTTTCTTGGTCGTGCCGAACGGCAGGGACATAAACGGCGGCCAGGGCAAAAGCGACGATGATGACGGGCAGGTTCACAAGGAACAGCCAGCGCCACGAGGCTTCGATAAGAAGGCCGCCCGCGACCGGGCCGACTGCAGCGGCGAGAGCGCCTGTCGTGAACCAGACCTTGACGTAGGCGCTCACCTTCTCTGGTGGTGCCGTTGTCAGGACGAGGCCGAGGCTTGCAGGAGTGAGGACGGCGGCTCCGACGGCTTGAAGTACGCGGAAGCCGACGAGGACCCATGTGTCGCTGCTGAGCCCGGCCCCCAAGCTGGCGATGGCGAAGATCGTCATGCCGGTGAGGAAAGCGCCCTTGCGTCCGAATCGGTCGGCGATTCGGCCGCCTGGCACGAGGAGCGCGGCGTAAACGATCGCGTAGCCGTTTAGCACCCAGCTGAGGTCCGAGAACGACGAGGTGTGAACGCCCTCGCCGATGGCGGGCAGTCCGACGTTGGTGATCCACACGTCGAGAGCTGCAAGGAACGAGGCCGTCGAGAGGATGGCCAGTACAAGACCTGGATGGATCTCTCTGTGTCCGATGGGTTTTGCGCTGACATCAGACGTTTGTGTGGTCGACATGAGGGTCCTTCGCTGAGGGCTCGGTCAGAGGGCCGAGGAGTCGAGAACATTGAGACAGGTTCGCCAGTCGTTGCATGAACCATATCTGATGTAGGACCCTACATCACAGTTGAGGCCTCGGTTGATTATCGGCCGCGCTGTGCGCGAGATCGTGGTGCTCGGCCGAGGCGTTGCCCGTGACCGACACCCTGAACACGCCGGGGAGTCGCAGCCTCAACTGCACGGTGGCAGGTGCCGTCAACGCCGCGGGCGCCCACGACCACGTGCTTGGGCTGCTCCTCAGCCTCAACCTGACCGGGGTGCGACATCAGCCGGAGGTCCGATCGCAACCTGATCAACGATCAGCGCATTCCGTACGTAACCTTGGCCCGGAGAGAACGCGGGACACACCACGGTTTCCGCTCACCATTGGCGGGGAGGGTCGTCCCAGCGCCAGCACACATCCTGACGGCAGCGCTATCGGGCTACACGCACGACCTGATGATTGAGCCGTTGAGCTTCCGACTCGCCGCCGCCCTATGCAGCTGGGCGCCGCCGACGCTCAAGAGCGCCTTGCTGCGGGCTCCGACATCGTCCCGGCTTCCGGCGCGAGGTCAGCGAGCCGGGACAGCGTGGCAAGCAGCGGCGCACGGGCATCCGGTGCGACCGCGTCGAGCAACTCCTCCTCAAGGCCCATCCCGAGGATGCGAGCTTGGGTGGCGAGCTCATGCCCTTTCTCGGTGAGCTCGAACAAGTGAACTCGGGCGTGATCTGCCGAGGGGTGACGCAGGACGAGCTGGGCGGCTTCCAGCTTCCCGATGATGCCGGTCATGGTCTGCGACGTGACGTAGGACTCGCGACTGAGGTGGGTGCATGACTTCGGTGGTGCGTCAAGGAGCAGGCACAGCGCCATCGCCTGGGGGACTGTGAGCCCGAGATTGCGGAAGATCTCCGCCTTGCGGGCCGCGATCGCCTGCTCGGCACGCTTGATATGGAACCCGAGACTCTCGGTCCACTCAAGAGGCGACCCGGCGTCACCGCGTGCGTTCACTCGACTAACTCCTTCGCTCGAGTTGATGCTACATCCACCCTGGTCAAGATGCTGATGTAGGTTGCTTGGTCGATGGTGGGGTTGTTCCCACAAGGTTTCGAGTCGTCTGACACAGGGTGCACCTCACGAAGCAGCCGAGGTGATCGGCCCTCGCTTCGGCCGCCCGCACCCGGTGGTCGGGGCCGGCGCGCCGACAGCGGTGATGCCCGGGACGGGGCGGGCGTCGTCGGCGACCACCCAGGACCCGCCGACCACGATGTAGGTGCGGCGCAGCCCACCGGACAGGTACGCCGACAGGCCGTCGAGGAAGCGGTCGACGTGCTCGTCGGTCGTGCCGAGGTTGACGCTCGCGCGCAGGGCGCCGTCCGGGCGCCCAAACCGGCGGAGCAGGGGATGCGCGCAGAACAGCCCGGCCCGGACGCCGACGCCGTGCTCCGCTGAGAGGTACGTCGCCACGAGCGCCGGGTCGTGGTCAGGTCGGTCGAGGTCAGGCGTCGCGCAGGTCCAGCTCCTGGGCACGCCGCCAGGCGTAGACCGGCTGGAATCGGTCGTGCAGCGTGGTCATCAGGCTGATCAGGCAGAGGAAGAAGAACGTGGTCCAGCCGTGCCCGCTGCGGCCGAGGGTGAAGTCGATCAGTCCGACCATCCCGACGTTGACGCCGATCCGGACCACGACTGCGAGGGCCGCCGACTCGATCGACCAGTTGCGGCCTGAGAAGAGCAGCGTGACGACCGCGTTGAGCGCGACGAGCAGGCCGATCGACACGAAGAGGTCCTGCGTCGACAGGGACACGGTGGGCAGGAAGAGGCCGTAGATCGCGGACACCAGGCCCACCAGGACGATCTTCTCGGCCGTCATCCACGACACGACCCAGCCGCCGGCGACATGGATCGCGGCCAGCTTGGCCTCGGTGTCGACGGCGTCGGGGACCGGGTCGGCGACGATCCGGAACGCGTGGTCCGGCTCGGGCAGCCGAGGGCGTACGCCGAACCACAGGATCGCCGCGAGCAGGAGGAGCAGCGCGATCAGCAGCGGCAGCGCCCACGAGTAGTCGTGGAGCGTGTCGGTCACGTCGAGCTCCGCGATGTGCAGCCAGTACTCCTGCGGCAGCTTGATGAAGATCCAGATGAACGCCGCCGTGAGGATCCAGACCCGCTCGGTGACGGGACGGGTCGACCAGCGGGTGCGCCACAGTTCGTAGGCGATGAAGAAGTACTCGAACGTGTTCGGGAAGGCGAGCAGGACCCAGCGCTCATGGGTGACCTCGAAGGTGAAGGCGCCGACCAGCCGGTAGTAGAAGAGGAACCGTGCGACCGCGAACGCATGCAGGTTGTCCCAGTTGCGCATCGCTGAGAGGTAGGCGATGGACAGGTAGAAGATGTCCATCGCCTTGTCGTAGTTCTGGTAGCCGGGCGGGTCGTAGCCGAACGCTTGGAAGATCGTCTGGTCGGCGGCGTCGAGCACGAGACAGGCGATGATCGCGGGGAGCGGGAACTTCGGGATGAGCAGCGGCAGCAGGAACCGGCCGGCCACTACGACGGCGAACACCACGTCTTCCACGAGCCCGATTGTGGACCCTGTCGGTCAGCGCCGCCCTCGCCTCGCCCAACGTTGAGATCCGGCAGCTCCCGGACATCCGGGATGACCGGACCTGCCGGTCGGGACGCGAGGCCGATGAGACTCGAGCCCCAGCCGACTCCCAGCGCGCCCCCAGCGGGCGCGGTGACGCTGGTGCACCACGTCCGCTCGAAAGGCCCGCCGATGTCTCGTTCGACCGTCCGTCTCGCCGTCGCGCTCCTGGTGATCGCGGGCGTCGTGCCCCAGCGGGTACGGCGCCCGGTCGCCCTGCAGCGCCGGGTCGATGGTCACTGGCGGCAGGTCGACCGGGCCCGGACCTCGCGGGCCGGTCGCTACGCCTTCGACCTGTGGGCCCGGGCCGCCACCTATCGGGTGGTGGCGAGAAGCGTCCGGGCCGGGAGGGAGCGGCTCCCGGCCTGGACCTCGCGCCGTACGACGCTCAGCCCGCTCGCGCAGCGCGGTGCGGTGCGGTGCGCTGACCCTCCCGCCGACCGCCACGTCGGGGTCGCCGGTCGAGTTCCGAGGCCGCTTAACGCCGGCTCGTCCCGGGCGGCCCGTCGTGCTCCAGACGTCGACACCCTCGGGCTGGACCATCCTCGACCGCGCGCCACAGGACGCTCGAGGTCAGGTCGGTTTCACGACCCGTCCGAGTGCCACGACGACGTACCGCGTGGTCGCCGCAAGCCGTGGGTGACGGGCTACTACGCCGCGTGGTTCTGGGACTGGCTCTATCCCCCGGCGAAGGTCGACATGACGGCGATGACGCACTTCGTCTTCGGCCGGGTCGCACCCGGTGGCGGCGCTCCCGACGGCAGCGGCAAGAGCATCGAGCAGTACCTCATCGACAAGGCCCACGCGGCCGCCACCAAGGCGCTGCTCATGCTCGGCGGCGATGGGGCGGACGGACGCGGCTTCATGCTGTCGTCGGACGACGTCATGCGGGCCGAGTTCGTCGACAACATCGTCGACTACCTCGTCGCGCACGACCACGACGGTGTCGACGTCGACTGGGAGAACTGCCTCGGTGACAACGATCGTGACTGCGGCGGGCTTCCTCAGCTACGAGGACGAGCAGTCGATCGCGGCCAAGGGGAAGTTCGTCAGGGAGACCGGCGTCGGCGGCACCATCCTGTGGACGATCAACTACGGCTGGCTGCCGCGCACCCGGACCAACCCGCTGATGGGCGCGGTGAAGGAGAGCTTCCTTGAGTGATCCGTCAGCGGGGGAGTACGTCGGCGCGCGCGTCGACCAGGTCGTCCGGTGCGGTGAGCCGCCACGCCTCGAAGACCAGCTCTGCCAGCTCGTCGCGCTCGACCCCCTCGAGGTGGACGACGACCCAGCCGAAGCCACCCATGGTGAACTGCACCTCGAACACGTCGGGACGCTCGGCGACGAGCGCCGCCTGCTCCGCGATGGTCTGCTTCAGGCCGACCGTGCGGGTGGGCTCCCACAGGTAGCCGAAGACGCGGCGGCGTACGTCGAACCGCCAGTAGCGGTCGTGGTCGGACCGCTCGACCTCCGGCAGCTGGTCGACGAGCTCGAGGAAGTTGGAGATCTGCGTGCCGCCCACGGGCGGGAGTCTGCCGGATGCGGGGAACGAACGACCACACTGCGGCGTTGAACCCAGTGAGCCCGCCTAGGATGGACTCATTGAGGTGACCCGTCACAGCGACGACACCCCCGGCCTCGAGGAGAGACCACGATGCAGAGCAACAACCCGGCGCTTCGCCGCTCGGCGGAGTTCAGCGCCAACAGCAACGCCCAGACCGGCTACACCGACCCCTCCAGCTGGGGCACGGGGACGCCCGGCCAGCCCGGCGTCCAGACCCCGGTCGCCACCGGCGGCCCGATGACGACCGACTCGGTCGTGCAGAAGACCGCGATCTCGGTGGGCCTCGTGATGATCGTCGCCGCCGCGACCTGGGTTCTGACCCCGCCGATCGACGAGGCCAGCTCCACCGACAACCTCAGCAGCCTGATCGCCGTGATGACGATCGGCTCGCTCGGCGCCTTCGCGCTGTCGCTGGTCAACTCGTTCAAGCGCGTGATCAGCCCGGCGCTCGTGCTGGCCTTCGCGGCCCTCGAGGGCATGGCGCTCGGTGGCCTGTCGAAGTTCTTCGACGCGATCTACGGCGACCACATCATCATGCAGGCCGTGGTCGGCACCTTCGCTGCCTTCGCGGGCACGCTGGCGGCGTACAAGTTCTTCGACATCAAGGTCGGCAAGAAGTTCCGCACCTTCGTGATCGCCGCTGTCCTCGGCATGGTCGGCTTGAGCGTGGTCGAGCTGGTGCTCAGCCTGTTCAACGCCGACTTCGGCCTGTTCGGCGTCAGCGGCATCGGCATGATCACCGCCTTCGCGGGCCTGATCCTCGGGGTCTTCATGCTGATCCTCGACTTCGACTTCGCCGAGCAGCTCATCGCTCACGGCGCGCCGGAGCGGGAGGCCTGGCGGGTCGCCTTCGGCCTGACCGTCAGCCTGGTCTGGATCTACACCAACCTGCTGCGCATCCTGGCGTTCTTCAGCCAGGACTGATCGACGCGAGCACTACGACGAGGGCCCCGGAGCGATCCGGGGCCCTCGTCCATTTCACTCAGCCGACGCCGTCCAGCCACGCGAGCACGGCGAGCACCCGGCGGTTGTCGTCGGACGCGACGGGCAGGTCGAGCTTGGTGAAGATCGCGTTGGTGTGCTTGCCGACCGCCTTCTCCGAGACGAAGAGTCGGGCGGCGATCGCGGCGTTGGAGCGGCCCTCGGCCATCAGCGTCAGGACCTCGCGCTCGCGGGGGGTGAGCCGCTCGAGCGGCTGCTCGCGGCCGGCGCCGGCGACCAGGCCGGCCACGACCTCCGGGTCGAGCACGGTGCCGCCCGCGGCGACCTGGCGCACGGCGCCGACGAACCCGTCGACGTCCGCGACCCGGTCCTTGAGCAGGTAGCCGACCGCGCCCTCGCCGCTGGCCAGCAGCTCGCGGGCGTAGAGCGGCTCGACGTACTGGCTGAGCACCAGCACCGGGAAGCCCGGCCGGGCGCGGCGCGCCCCGATGGCCGCGACCAGGCCCTCGGTGGAGTACGACGGCGGCATGCGTACGTCGACCACGGCGACGTCCACCGAGGGATCTGCCAGTGCCCGTTCCAGCGACGGTGCGTTGTCGACCGCGTCGACGACGGTGAAGCCGCCGGCCTCGAGGATCCGGGTCAGCCCGACGCGCAGCAGGGCCTGGTCCTCGGCGACGACCGCCCTCAGCCCGTCATCGGACACGGCACCTCCAGGGTCACGACGGTCGGCCCGCCCGGCGGACTGGCGACGTCCAGTGTGCCGTCGAAGGCCGCGAGCCGTCGGGCGATGCCGGTCAGGCCGCTGCCGGTCGGATCGGCGCCGCCGCGGCCGTCGTCCCCGACCACCAGCCGGAGTACGTCGTGGCGGACCGTGCCGGAGATCCAGGCGCGCGAAGCACCTGCGTGCTTGACGGTGTTGGCGAGGCACTCGGCGACGGCGAAGTACGCCGCCGACTCGACCGGCTCGGGCAGCCTCGCGGGGAGGTCCAGCGAGACCGTCACCGGCAGCGGGATCGGCAGCGCGAGCGCCTCGATGCCACCGGCGAGCCCGCGGTCGGCGAGCGCCGGCGGGTGGATGCCGCGGACGACGGAGCGTAGGTCCTCGAGGGCGGAGATGGTGGTCTCGCGGGCCTCGCGCAGCAGCTCGGCGGCGCCTTCGGGGTCGGTGGCGATCAGCTTCTCGGCGAGGCCGACGTTCATGCCGACGGCGGCGATCCGAGCCTGGGCGCCGTCGTGGAGGTCGCGCTCGATCCGGCGTACCTCGGCGGCGCTGTGGTCGAGCGTCTCGGCGCGGGTGGCGGCGACCTCCTCGACCCGGCGCTCGAGCTGCTCGATGCGGGAGTGACCGAGGATGCTGCGCTCCGCGAGGGCGCGGCCCCGCACGAGCGCCGGCGTCGCGCACCACCAGGCGACCAGCAGCGGTCCGTCGAGCAGCACCAGCAGCCACCAGAAGACGCCGCCGTCGAGCGTGGCCCCGACCAGGTGTACGACGGGGGTGACCAGGAACGCGACCGGCAGCACCGACATCACGAACCCGCCGGTCGCCGAGAACCACAGGAACCCGACGTCGCGCCAGCGCGCCTTGTCGGTCAGCCAGCCCAGGGGCTGGGTGACGAGGTTGGTGCCGGCCGTGTCGGCGTACTCGGTGGTGATCCGTACGCCGAGCAGGTCGCCGCTGACCTTGCGGTGGACGGCGGTCAGCGCTGCGGAGGCCGGGACGACGGCGAACGCCAGGGCGAAGCCGACCGCGACCAGGCCCAGCGGGACGCACAGGATCGAGAGGATCGCCAGGGCCAGCGACGGGGCCATCGACAGGGCGTACCCGAGCGAGACCAGGGTCAGGCGGAGCCGGTCGACGAGGGCATCCCCGTCGACCGGCGCGGGCCGGAGGCTCCGGATCGGCTGGAGAGGCATCGTGGCCCAGTCTGTCACCGGACCGCTCCGGTCAACGGCCCCAACCGCCGTACGGCGGACCGGGCCGACAGCAGTGTCAGTGCGACGGTGGTCGCAACCAGGAGCGGCGGCAGCCAGAGCTGGCCGTCGGGCACCAGGCCCTCGTCGCGGGCGATCGCGAACGGGACGACGGTCGCCAGGGAGGCGACCAGTCCGAGGACGACACCGATCGCGGCGACGATCGCGGCCTCCGCGAGGACCGAGCGCTCGACCTGGGACGAGGTGGCGCCGAGCTGCCGCAGCCGCTGCAGCTCCGCCCGTCGTCCGGCGACGACCGCCGCGAACGCGTTGACCACCATCACGGCGGCGAAGAGCGCCACCATGCCGGTCACGACGTTGTTGAGCAGGTTGATCGTGTCGCCCTCGGGGTGGCCCGCACCGATGGTCCGGTGGTCGATCCCGACCAGCATCAGCACGCCGACGGCGCCGGCGGTCAGCACGATGACCGGGGCCAGGACCCCGCCCAGGAGCTGGGAGCGGCGCGAGGTGTTGTAGGCCGCCAGCCACCCGACGACACCGGAGCGGCCGACCGCGGGGGCGACCAGGCTCGAGGTCCGGCGCAGCAGGGTGGGAGCCAGCACGGCCAGCCCGACGCCGACCAGGATCGAGCTCGAGCCGCTGGTGGACATGGCGGCGTACGGGTCGTCCTGATGGGCGGTGACGGTGATCGTCACGACCGCCATGCCGATGCCGTAGGCGACCAGCACCAGGCCGATCGCGACCCGCCACCACGGCATCCGGCCGGAGCCGCCGCGGGCGTCGCTGATCGCGAGGGTGGCCGGCCCGTTGGTCGTACGACGAGCGGTGACGGCCGCGGCGACCACGCTGGTCAGCACCACGAGCAGGGCGGTGCCGACGAGGGCGGCGAGGCCACCGCCGTACGACACGTCATCGGCGACCATGCCGCCGTTGCGCAGCAGCGCGAGCAGCAGGAAGCCCGCAGGCCAGGCGACCAGTGCGCCGAGCGCGGCACCGGCGCCGGTGACCACGGTGGACTCCGCGACCACCAGCCGCCGAGCCTGGCGCGGCGTCGCTCCGACGACCCGCAGCAGGCCGATCTCCTCGGCGCGCTGCCGCACCGTGATAGCCAGGGTGGAGGCGACCGAGAACAGCACGATCAGGCTGCCCCAGCCGCCGACGACGAGCCCCATGATCGTCAGGGTCTCGGCGTCGGCGTCCGAGACGCTCTGCCCGGTGGCGGTCTGGGCGAGCGTCGCGAACGCGCCGATCAGCACCGCCCCGAGGAAGACCGAGAGGAACGTCGCGGTGAAGGCGGTCGCGCGGTGCCGCAGCGATGCCATGGCCAACGAGGGCGCCAGACTCGTCATGACAGCGCCCCGACCAGCTCGTCGAGGTGCGCCATCTGACCGGCCACGGCGTCGGCGGTCGGGCGGTCCATCCGACCCGCGACCCGGCCGTCGACGAGGAACACGACCGAATCGGCGTACGACGCGGCGACCGGGTCGTGGGTGACCATCACGACGGTCTGCCCGAGCGTGTCGACGCTGTCGCGCAGCAGCGCGAGGACGTCGCGGGCGGTCGTCGAGTCGAGGGCGCCCGTCGGCTCGTCGGCAAGGACGACGGCCGGGTCGGCGATCAGGGCTCGGGCGATCGCGACCCGCTGCTGCTGCCCGCCGGACAGTGCATCCGGGAGGTGCCCGCCGCGGTCGCCGAGGCCGACTCGGTCGAGCAGCTTGCGGACCCGGGTCAGGTCGTGGCGGCGGCCGGCGAGCCGCAGCGGGAGCCCGACGTTCTGCTCGGCGGTGAGGTAGGGCATCAGGTGGAAGCCCTGGAAGACGAAGCCGATCCGGTCGCGGCGGAGCCTGGTGCGGGCGTCCTCGTCCCAGTCGGTGATGTCCTGGCCGTCGACGTGGACGCGGCCGCCGGTCGGCCGCTCGAGGCCGGCGGCGCAGTTGAGGAACGTGGACTTGCCGGAGCCAGACGGTCCCATGACCGCCGTGAACGTGCCGGGGGCGAAGGCGAGGTCGACGCCGGCGAGCGCGCTGACCGCGCCGGCGCCCTCACCGTAGGTCCGGGTCAGGCCGCGGACCTCGAGAGCGTGAGTTGAGTTCATGCCCCGACGCTAGGAACGATCGGCTGCGGTCTCGATGGGCTCAGACCGCCAGCAGGGGTAGGGCTAGGCCTACCCCTCCACTTCGTCGAGAGCCGCTTCCTGCTCGGTCTCCTCGGGCGCCTCGCCCTCGGTGTCGGGGTGCCGGCGGCGGTGACGCAGCTCCACCCACAGGCCGCGTACGCCGCGGCGTGAGCCGCCGACCTCGGTCCCGCCGAGCTCGGTGCCGGGCACGTCGACGGCCTGGACCGCGGCCGTCGTGATCGGCAGGACGCCCTCGCCCCGGTAGGCCTCGGGCTCGACCTCGTCGTCGGGGGTCAGTCCGAGCACCGCCAGGGTGGAGGGCAGCAGCACCTGCGCCAGCGAGCGGTAGCCGCTCGCCGAGGGGTGGAATCGGTCGGGCCCGAAGAGCACCGCCGGCGCCGCCGCGAACTCCGGTCCGAGGATGGAGCCGAGCGACACGGTGCGTCCGCCCTCCTCGAGGACCGCGATCGTCTGCGCGGCCGCGAGCCGTCGCGACCAGAGGCGGGCGACCTGCCGGAGCGGCGGCATGATCGGCTCGATCGTGCCGAGGTCGGGGCAGGTGCCGACCAGCACCGCGACGCCGGCGTCGTGCAGCCGGCGCACGGCCTCCGAGAGGTGTCGCACCGAGGCTGTGGGCAGCACCCGGTGGGTGACGTCGTTGGCGCCTATCAGGATGACCGCGACGTCCGGGTTGGTGGGCAGTGCCCGGCCGAGCTGGGTGGCGAGGTCCGACGACCGTGCGCCGACGACGGCGAAGGCCCGGAGGTGCACCCGGCGGTCGGCGAGCTCCGCGACGCCGCTCGCGAGTCGAGCGCCGGGCGTCTCCTCGACCCGGTGGACGCCGTACCCCGCGGCACTGGAGTCCCCGAGCAGGGCGACCTTGATCGCCGGGCCGGGTCGGCCGCGGCCGTACCAGCCGGTCGGATCCGGCGGGTCGCCCTCGGCGTTCCCGATCGTGCGGCGCGCGGCCTGCGCCTCCAGCCTGAGTACGCCGTACAGGCTCGCGCCGAGCACGGAGAGGCCGCCCCCGCCGTACACAGCGGCGGAGGCCAGCTTGCGTGCGGCTGCTGCTTTACCCACGCCCTCACCCTACGGAGGGGTACCAGCCGGTATGCACGGGGTTTCCGTGGTGGTGACCCTCGCAACTAGATTGACTCAATGCAGTACGTGAACTCACTCCTGGACCTGATCGGCAACACCCCGCTGCTCAGACTGTCCAAGTCCATGGGCTCCCTCGAAGGTGCCAAGGGACCGATCGTCCTGGCCAAGGTGGAGTACCTCAACCCCGGTGGCTCCGTGAAGGACCGCATCGCGACCCGGATGATCGAAGCCGCGGAGGCGTCCGGCGAGCTCCAGCCGGGCGGCACGATCGTCGAGCCGACCTCGGGCAACACCGGCGTCGGGCTGGCGATGGTGGCCCAGGCGAAGGGCTACAAGTGCATCTTCGTCTGCCCCGACAAGGTCAGCGAGGACAAGCGCAACGTGCTCAAGGCGTACGGCGCCGAGGTGGTCGTCTGCCCGACCGCCGTCGAGCCCGAGCACCCCGACTCCTACTACAACGTCTCCGACCGGCTCGCGTCGCAGCCGGGTGCGTGGAAGCCCGACCAGTACTCCAACCCGCACAACCCGCGCTCGCACTACGAGAGCACCGGGCCGGAGATCTGGGCGCAGACCGATGGACGCGTCACGCACTTCGTCGCCGGCGTCGGCACCGGAGGCACGATCAGCGGCACCGGTCGCTACCTCAAGGAGCAGAACCCTGCGGTGCAGGTCGTGGGTGCGGACCCCGCCGGCTCGGTCTACTCCGGCGGCTCCGGCCGGCCCTACCTGGTCGAAGGCGTGGGCGAGGACTTCTGGCCCGAAGCCTACGACCGTGACGTCGCCGACCGGATCATCGAGGTCTCCGACGCCGACTCGTTCGCGACCACCCGCCGGCTCGCTCGCGAGGAGGCGCTGCTCGTCGGCGGCTCGTCCGGCATGGCCGTGCACGCCGCGATCCAGCTCGCGCACGAGCTCGAGGGGACGCCCGAGGGCGAGGATGCGGTGATCGTCGTACTGCTCCCCGACTCCGGCCGCGGCTACCTCACCAAGGTCTTCAACGACGAGTGGCTGGGTCAGTACGGCTTCCCCGTGGACGGCGTCGAGCGCGTCGTGCAGACCGTGGGGGAGGTGCTGCGCGGCAAGGACGGGCGGCTGCCCGACCTGGTCCACACCCACCCCGGCGAGACCATCGCCGAGGCCGTCGCGATCCTGCAGGAGTACAACGTCTCGCAGATGCCGGTCGTCCGTGCCGAGCCGCCCGTGGTGGCCGCCGAGGTCGTCGGCTCGGTCTCCGAGCGGACCCTCCTCGACCTGCTCTACACCGGCTCCGCCCGCCTCACCGACAGCGTCAGCGAGCACATGTCGCCGCCGCTCCCGGGCATCGGCTCCACCGAGCCGGCCTCCGAGGCCGTCAGTGCGCTCGAGGGCGCCGACGCGCTGCTCGTGCACGAGGACGGCAAGCCGGTCGGGGTGGTCACCCGTCACGACCTGCTGGCCTACCTGGCGCGCGGCTGAGGCGATGGCGGGTTTCCCCGGCTGCCCGGCGAAAACTGCCGACACGCCGTTGCAGCAACGGCGTGTCGGACGGTTTCCCCGGCCGACCGGGGAAACCCGCTGAACGCCACCTCGTCTATAGTGAGAACACGTTCTAGTTCTCAGGAGTGTGGATGACGGCGACCCCGGCGATCGACGGCTGGTTCACGACCGGGCCGGACCCGACCCTGGTCGGGACGCGGTGCACGACTTGCGAGACGGTCTACTTCCCGCGGGCGTCCGGCTTCTGCCGCAACCCGGGCTGCTCGGGCGAGGAGTTCGCCGAGGTCGAGCTGTCCCGGCGCGGGACGATCTGGTCCTACACGGACGCGCAGTACCAGCCGCCCCCGCCGTACATCCCGAGCTCCGACCCGTACGTGCCGTTCGCGCTCGCCGCCGTCGAGCTCCCCGAGGGGATGGTCGTGCTCGGCCAGGTCGCCGAGGGGTACGGCGTCGCCGACCTCCACGTCGGCGCTGAGGCCGAGGTCGTCGTGGAGACGCTCTACAGCGACGAGACCGGCGAGCGGACGATCTGGCGCTGGAAGCCGGTGACCGAGATGGGCGAGGAGTCCGACCAGTGAGCAGCTCTACGAACAATCTGGACGTCGCCGTCGCGGGAGTCGGCATGCACCCGTGGGGCAAGTGGGGCAAGAACTTCGTCGAGTACGGCGTGCACGCCTCCCGAGCCGCGCTCGCCGATGCCGGGGTCGCCTGGCAGGACGTCGACCTGATCGTCGGCGGCGAGACCGTGCGCAATGGGTACGGCGGCTACGTGGCCGGCGCGACGTTCGCCCGGGCGCTGGGCTGGAACGGCGCCAAGGTCGCGACGTCGTACGCCGCCTGCGCGACCGGTGCCCAGGCGCTCGACACGGCCCGCGCCCGGATCCTGGCCGGCATGTCCGAGGTCGCGCTGGTGGTCGGCGCCGACACCACGCCCAAGGGGTTCCTCGCACCCAACGCCGGCGAGCGCTGGGACGATCCTGACTGGCTGCGGTTCCGGCTGCTCGGTATGACGAACCCGGCGTACTTCGCCCTCTACGCCCGCCGGCGGATGGACCTCTACGGCGCGACCCAGGAGGACTTCGCCCGGGTCAAGGTCAAGAACGCCAAGCACGGACTGGCCAATCCCAACGCGCGCTACCGCAAGGAGGTCGGCGTCGAGGACGTGCTGACCAGCGCGATCGTCTCCGACCCGCTGCACCTGTTCGACATCTGCGCGACGTCCGACGGCGCGGCCGCGGTGCTGCTGACCTCGGTCGCGTACGCCGAGAGGCACGGCCTGGGGGGCGGGGTGAAGATCAACGCGATCTCGACGGTCACCCCGACCTTCCCGCAGACCGTGATCGACATGCCGCTGCTCTCGACCGACGCGACGAACGCCGTAGCCGCCCCGGAGCGGACCTTCAAGGAGTCGATCGGCGCCGCGGCGTACGAGGAGGCGGGCATCGACCCCGCCGACGTCTCGCTCGCCGAGGTCTACGACCTGTCGACGGCCCTCGAGCTGGACTGGATCGAGGACCTGCAGCTCTGCAAGCGCGGCGAGGCCGAGGCGCTGCTGCGCGCGGGCGACACGACGATCGGCGGCCGGATCCCGGTCAACCCGTCGGGTGGGCTCGCCTGCTTCGGCGAGGCGGTCCCCGCCCAGGCGCTGGCCCAGGTCTGCGAGGTCACCTGGCAGCTGCGTGGCCAGGCGACCGGTCGCCAGGTCGAGGGCGCCCGGGTCGGCATCACGGCCAACCAGGGCCTCTTCGGCCACGGCTCCTCGGTGATCCTGAGCGTCTGACCCGCGCGTCGAGAGACGCGAGATGGCCCCCAAGAGCAGGATCTGCGGGCCATTTCGCGTCTCTCGACGACGCTCGGCGTGGTCCAGGTCACGAGCAGCGGGGGTCCGAGCGACCCCCGGTGAACGACCCTTCCCAGACTTTGAGAAAGTTTTCACAAGCGCCGAGGAACCGCTCTCGCCCGACCTGACATCCGGGACCTTTGGCCCATTCCGGGGGACCCCCGGCACGGGCGCGAGGGGCAGGGTTTTTCCTAGCGTTGGCCCGTCGCAGTCGTTCTCGGCTGGAGAGATCTGGGGAGTGGAGACCACGTGGACAGCATTCTCGACATCGCGCGGTGGCAGTTCGGCATCATCACCGTCTACCACTTCCTGTTCGTCCCGCTGACGATCGGGCTGACCGCGCTGGTCGCGTTCATGGAGACGCTGTGGCTGCGGACGAAGAACCCCGAGTGGCTCCGTCTGACGAAGTTCTTCGCGAAGCTGATGCTGATCAACTTCGCGATAGGGGTCGTGACCGGGATCGTGCAGGAGTTCCAGTTCGGCATGAACTGGTCCGACTACTCCCGCTTCGTCGGGGATGTCTTCGGCGCCCCGCTCGCGGTCGAGGCGCTGCTGGCGTTCTTCCTCGAGTCGACCTTCCTCGGCCTCTGGATCTTCGGCTGGGACAAGCTCCCGCGCCGCCTGCACTGCGCCTGCATGTGGATCGTCCACTTCGGCACGCTCGTGTCGAGCTGGTTCATCCTCGCGGCCAACTCGTGGATGCAGCACCCGGTCGGCTACATCTACAACCCGGAGACCGGGCGCGCCGAGCTGACCGACTTCTGGGCGGTGATGTTCAACAAGGTCCAGCTCGCGACGTTCCCGCACGTGATCCTCGCGGCGTACATGACGGGTGCGGCGTTCGTCCTCGGCGTCTCGGCCTGGCTCTACGTCTCCAAGCGTCACCAGACCGACCGTTCGACCTACCGGATGGGGATCCGGCTCGGTGCCTGGGTCGTGCTGATCGCGGGCCTTGGCGTCACCATCAGCGGCGACTACCAGGGCAAGATCATGACCGACGTCCAGCCGATGAAGATGGCGGCCGCCGAAGCGCTCTATGACACCGAGGACTCCTGCGCGCCGTTCTCGATCTTCACCATCGGTACGCCGGACGGGCAGTCGGAGAAGTTCGCGGTGACGGTGCCATGCCTGCTGTCCTTCCTCGCGACCGGCCACTTCGACGGCAAGGTCGAGGGCATCAACGACCTCCGGGCGCAGTACCAGGAGAAGTTCGGCCAGGACCCGGGCGCGCGCTACTACGACCCGTCCGGCAACTACTCGCCGATCATCCCGGTGACCTACTGGTCCTTCCGCTACATGATCGGCTTCGGCATGGCCGCAGCCTTCCTCTCCGCCCTGATCCTCTTCCTGACCCGCAAGGGGCGGGCGCCGACGACGAAGTGGTTCGGCCGGATGGCGATCGCGGCACCGATCCTGATGCTGCTCGGCAACTCGGCGGGCTGGATCTTCACCGAGATGGGCCGCCAGCCGTGGGTGGTCTTCGGCCTGATGAACACCTCCAACGGAGTCTCGCCCGGAGTCAGCACCACCGAGGCGTGGATCTCATTGATCTCGCTGACCGTCCTGTACGGCGTGCTCGCCGTCGTCGAGGTCGGCCTGATCCTGCGGTTCTCGAAACGCGGCCTCGATCCGTTCGAGGAGCCACCGGACCCGACGCTCGGCGGCAGTGACGACGACCGCCCGCTGGCGTTCGCCTACTAGGGGAGGAGAGACGACATGGAGTTCACGACCGTCTGGTTCATCCTGATCGCCGTCCTCTGGATCGGCTACTTCTGCCTCGAGGGCTTCGACTTCGGGGTCGGCATGCTGCTGCCTGTGCTTGCTCGCGACGACCGTGAGCGCCGGCTGATGATCAACACCATCGGTCCAGTCTGGGACGGCAACGAGGTCTGGCTGCTGACCGCCGGAGGTGCGACGTTCGCGGCGTTCCCGGAGTGGTATGCCACGCTCTTCAGCGGCTTCTACCTGCCCCTGCTGCTGATCCTGCTGGCGCTGATCGTGCGCGGGCTCGCCTTCGAGTACCGCCACCAGCGGCCCGAGGCCGCCTGGCACTCGTGGTGGGACCGGGCGATCGTCGTCGGGTCCTACGTGCCGGCGTTCCTGTGGGGGGTGGCGTTCGCCAACATCGTGCGAGGCGTCCCGATCGACGAGACCAAGGACTTCACCGGCACGATCTTCACGCTGCTCAACCCGGTCGGGCTGCTCGGCGGGCTGGTGACGCTCTTCCTCTTCCTCATCCACGGCGCGATGTTCGTGGCACTGAAGACCGACGGCGACATCCGCCACCGGGCCCGGGTGCTGTCGGCCAAGCTCGGTCTCGTGGCCGCCGTCGTCGCCGTGGTGTTCCTGGTGTGGGCGCAGCTCCACACCGGCGACGCCTGGTCGGCGGTCCTCTTCGGGGTCGCCGCTGTGGCGCTGGTCGGTGGCATCGCGGCGGCGTACGTCGGACGCGAGGGCTGGGGCTTCATCGGCACCTTCGTCTGCATCGTGCTCGCCGTCGCCGGCCTCTTCGTGGCGCTCTTCCCCGACGTGATGCCGTCGACGACCGACCCGGCGTTCTCGTTGACGACGACGAACGCGTCGGCCACGGCGTACACGCTCAAGGTGATGACCTGGGTCGCCGTGATCTTCATGCCGCTGGTGCTGCTCTACCAGTCGTGGACGTACTGGATCTTCCGCAAGCGGATCTCGGTGCACCACATCTCCGACCACCACGAGCCCGAGCCTGTGTCGTGAGCGCCGAGAGATGAGACCCAGCGACCCGCGCGTCCGGCGACAGCTGGCGCCCGCTCGTCGGCAGCTCGGCGTCGTGCTGGCTGCCGGCGTCGTCGCGAGCCTGCTGCTCGTCGGTCAGGCGTGGGCGGTCACCGAGCTGATCGTCGCCGCGCTCGACGACGGCGCGGTGCGGACCTGGGCCGTCGTCATGGTGGCGGTGTTCGCGGCCCGGTCGCTGACCGGCTGGACCACCGACACGATGGCCGCCCGCGCAGCAGCGGTCGTCGGCTCCGACGTACGCCGTCGGGTGGTCGGCGCGATCCTGCGTGACGGCGGGGGTGGCCGCTCGACCGGCGAGCTCGCCGGGCTGGCGACCCGCGGCGCGACCGCGGCGGAGCCCTACCTCACCCGCTACGTCCCGGCGCTGGTGCTCGCCGGGGTGCTGCCCGTGGTCACCCTGGTGGCGATCGCCACCCAGGACCCGATGAGCGCGCTGATCGTGCTGGTCACGCTGCCGCTCATCCCGGTCTTCGGGATCCTGGTCGGCCTCGCGACCCGGGACCGAGCCCGGCTGCAGTGGCGCGCGCTGGCGTCACTGTCGGGACACTTCCTCGACGTGATGCGCGGTCTGCCGACGCTGGTGGCCTTCCGTCGGGCCGAGGCCCAGTCGGCGACGATCCGATCGATCACCGACCGCTACCGGCGCCGGACCCTGCAGACGCTCCAGATCGCGTTCGCGTCGTCGGCGGTGCTCGAGCTCGTCGCAACGCTGTCGGTCGCCCTGGTCGCGGTCACCGTCGGCATCCGGCTCTCCCACGGCGACCTCGACCTCGAGACCGCGCTGGTCGTCCTGCTCCTGGCCCCGGAGGCGTACTGGCCGCTGCGCCGGGTGGGGGCGGAGTTCCACGCCGCCGCCGAGGGAGTCGCCACCTTCGAGGCCGCGAGCGACCTGGTCGACGCCGACGACGTGACCCCGCGGCGGCGGCCTGGAGCGATGCGGCTCGACCACGTGTCGGTGCTGCGCCCCGGCCGCGCCGTACCTGCCCTCGACGACGTCAGCCTCTCCGTCCCCGACCGCGGCGTGCTCGCGATCACCGGGCCGTCCGGCTGCGGGAAGTCGACGCTGCTGGCCGTGCTCGCGGGGCTGCTCGAGCCGACCTCGGGCACCGTCCACGGCCCGACCCGGGACCGGATCGCCTGGCTGCCGCAGCGGCCGGTCTTCGTCGCAGGGACGGTGGCCGACAACCTGCGGCTCGCCGCGCCGGACGCGTCCGACCAGCAGCTGGTGGCCGCGCTCGGACGAGTCGCGCTGCCGGTGGAGCTCGACGTCCGCCTCGGCGAGGACGGTACGACGCTGTCGGCCGGCGAGCGGGCGCGCCTAGCGTTGGCCCGGGTGCTGCTGGCCGAGCGGCCCTACGTGCTGCTCGACGAGCCGACCGCCCACCTCGACGCCGCGACGGAGCGGATCATCGCCGACACGGTGGTGGAGCTCGGCCGCACCTCGGCTGTGGTCGTGGTCGCCCACAAACCCGCGCTCGTTGCCCTCGCCGACCGGGTGGTGCCGCTGTCGGCCCCCGGCCCGGTCCTGCCCGTCCGCGCCGCCTCGGTCGCGGCGCGGCCCGCGGTGGTCGACCAGCCCGTCGATGCGGGTCGTGGTGGCGGCCTGCTGCTGCCGACCGTCCTGGGTGGCCTCGCCTCCGCGTCAGGGGTCGCGCTGACGGCCACGGCCGGCTGGCTGATCGTGAAGGCGTCGTACCAGCCCGCGATCCTGACCCTGCTCGTCGCGATCGTCGCCGTGCGTGCGTTCGGGATCGCCCGGCCGGTGCTGCGGTACGTCGAGCGCCTCCGCTCGCACGACGTGGTGCTGCGCCTGCTCGCCGACCGCAGGGTCGCGGTCTACGACGCGGTCGTGCCCCTCACGCCGGGCGCCCTCGGTCGGCGTCGCGGCGACCTGCTGGCGTCGGTCGTCGACGACGTCGACGCCGTGCTCGACCGGGAGCTGAGGGTGCGGATGCCGGTGCGTGGGTTCGCGATCACGGCGGCGATCGCCGCGGTGTTCGCCGCCCTCGCCGCTCCTGTCATGGTGAGCGTCGTCGTAGGCGTCGCCGCCGCAGCCGTGGTCGCCTACTGCCTGGCTCGAGCGGGTGCGGCCCGCGCCGAGCGCGACGCCGTTGCCAGCCGTGCGCGGCTCTCCGACGCCGTCGTCGAGGTCGCCCAGACCGCCGACGAGCTCGCGATGTGGCAGGCCGAGCAGCGTGCCGTCGACGCGGTCGTGGCGCTGGGCGCCGACCTCGGTCGGAGCACCGTCGCGGCAGCCGGCTGGCTCGCCACTGGCCGGGCCCTGGTGCTGCTCTGCTCCGGTGTCGGCGTCGCCGCCGCCGCGGTGCTGCTCCAGGGCACGGTGTCCGGCCCGCTGCTCGCACTGCTGGTGCTGCTGCCGCTCGCCCTCGGTGAGCCCGCCTCGTCGCTGGCCGACGCCGGTGCGCTCGCCGCGCGGACCCGGGCCGCCGAGGACCGGTTGGCCGCGCTCGCTGGCCGGTCGCCGGCCGTCGAGGATCCCGCCGTACCCACGTCGCCGGAGGGTCACAGCATCCGGGTCGACCGCGTGACCGCCGCCTGGGGCGATCGGGAGGTGCTGCGCGACCTCGACCTGGTGATCGAGCCCGGCGACCGGATCGCCGTCGTCGGACCCACCGGCTGTGGCAAGAGCACGCTCGCGTCGCTGCTGATGCGGTACGTCGACCCGGTCCGCGGCGCCGTACGGCTCGGCGACCGGGCACTGCCCGAGCTCGCCCTCGATGACGTACGGCGCACCGTCGGGCTGGTCGACGACGACCCGCACGTCTTCGCCACGACGCTGGTGGAGAACGTCCGGCTGGCGCGTCCCGCCGCCACCGACGCCGAGGTCGACGCGGCCCTGCGCCAGGCCCGGCTCGGGTCGTGGCTGGACGCGCTGCCGGACGGCCTCGACAGTTGGCTCGGCGACGGGCACGCCCACGTCTCCGGTGGCGAACGCGCCCGGATCGCAATCGCCCGGTCACTGCTCGCCGATCAGCCGGTGCTGGTGCTCGACGAGCCCGCCGCCCACCTCGACGGCGCGACGGCCGACGAGCTCGCGGCCGAGGTGCTCGGCGGCGAGCGCAGTCGGACCGTCGTGTGGATCACCCACGCTGCCGCCGGCCTGGACCGAGTCGATCGGGTGCTCGAGCTGGCTCAGCCGAGCGGGACGCGCCAGACGAACGCCGTACCGCGCGGGTGACGCTGGCGCACGTCGAGTGAGCCGCCGAGGGTCTCGGCACGTCGGCGGGCGTGGCGCAGACCGTTCTCGCTGGTTCGGGTCGACAGCCCGACGCCGTCGTCCTCGACCGTCAGCCGCACCTCGTCGTCGGTGACCCGCAGCTCGACCTCGCCCGCACTGGCCGCCGCGTGCCGTGCGATGTTGGAGAGCGCCTCGCGGAGCACGGGCACGATGTTGTCCGCGATCACCTCGGGGATCTGCGACACCGGGCCGACCAGGTCGGCGACCACGGCGCCGAGGTCGTCGGCGACATGCCGTCCGCGCCGGTACGGCGGAGTCGGCTCGGTCACGCGGCTCAGTCTGCCAGTGAGCAATAGGGTCCACCCATGTCATTCGTGCTGGTTGACCGCCCCGATCCCGCCGTCGCCATGGTCACCCTGAACCGTCCCGAGCGGATGAACGCGATGGCGTACGACGTGATGGTGCCCTTCCGCGACGCCCTGCGCTCGCTCGGCGAGGACAACACGGTGCGCGCCGTGGTCGTCACCGGGGCCGGAGCCGGATTCTGCTCCGGGGCGGACCAGGAGTCGGCAGGGGTCCCGCCGGGCGTCGCGGGCCTGACCAGGCCGACGTACGCACTGCGCGCGATGGAGGTGCTCGAGGACGTGGTGCTCACGATCCGCAGGCTCCACCAGCCGGTGATCGCCGCCGTCAACGGCGCCGCGATCGGCGGTGGTCTCTGCCTCGCGCTCGCGTGCGACCTGCGGATCGCGGCGCCGGCGGCGTACTTCCGCGCGGCGGGGATCAACAACGGGCTGACGGCGAGCGAGCTCGGGCTGTCGTTCCTGCTGCCGCGGGCGGTCGGGTCGACCCGGGCCGCCGACATCATGCTCACCGGCCGCGACGTCCTGGCCGAGGAGGCGGAGCGGATCGGGCTGGTGTCCTCCGTCGTGCCCGACGTCGTCGGCGCTGCCGTCGAGATCGGGCAGCGGATCGCGGGCTTCTCCCAGCCGGGCATCGAGCTGACGAAGAAGTCGCTGCACGCCGGCATCTCCGCCACGTCGCTGGAGACCTACCTGTCGTCGGAGGGGATCGGGCAGCTCTACCTGCGGATGCTCACCGGCAACTTCGAGGAGGCGACGGCCGCGCGCAAGGAGGGCCGGGCGCCGGTCTTCAGGGACGAGCGTTGACGGGCTGGCAGGGATCCCCGGTCGACCGGGGATTCATGTTGCTGGTGGGATCGCGCCCAACGTCATCAGCACCACTGTCGGGAAGTCGGCGGCCAGCCACGAGGGCTGGACCTCGCCGATGACCTGCCAGCCGCGGTGGCGGTAGACCTCGACCGCACGGTCGTGGACCGGGATGACGTCGAGCACGGGCTGGCGGCCGGAGGCCACGATCCAGTCGACGGCCGTGTCGTGCAGCCGACCACCGACCCCGGTGCCGATGACGTCGGATCCGACGAACAGCACGGCGATCTCGGCCAGGGCCTCGGTCCCGGCGCCGGCGATGTAGTGCTCGCGGATCTCGCCAGCGGGTGCGTAGACCGCGACGTGGCCGACGACCCGGCCGTCCACCTCGGCCACCCACGCGCGCTCCTCGCCCGGGCGCACCAGGAAGTCCTCGACGGGGAACGGCAGCGGCCATCGGACGGGGTACTGGGTCCCCGCCTGCTGCTCCGCGAGCACCATCGCGAGCGCGGGGATGTCCTCGTCGCGGCGCTCGCGGATGGTGACGATCACTCGAACTCACCGTCGACGTACACCCAGCGACCCGCGCGCTGCTCGAACCGGCTGCGCTCGCGCTGCTCTCCCGCGACCCCGCCGACGTCGTACGACGCCACGAACTCCACCCAGTCCTCGCCCGCTCCCAGGATCGACAGCCCGGTCCAGGTGCGCCCGGGGTGGGGGGAGAGGTCCTCGGGCCGGGTGCGCGGGTGCCAGGTGCGGAACACGTAGTCGGTGTCGCCCACGGCGTACGCCGCATAGCGCGACCGCATCAGCTCCTCGGGCGTCTCCGCGAGAGCGGCGCCGCGGTGCAGGCGACCGCAGCAGGCGTCGTACGACGTGCCGCTGCCGCACGGGCAGATCTGTTGGAGGGCCACGCCCTGAACCCTAGGAGCAACCGAAACGGAGACGTAACCCGTTTGTGGGTGTGCGCAGTAGCGTGAGGGGGTGACTTCCGCTTCCACGGCATCGCCCACGACTCAGCCCACGGCCCAGCCGACCCTGGCAACGGTCGGCGAGCTGCGCGCCTCCGGCCACGTCCAGCAGTCCCTCCGCGAGGAGATCCGCAGCAACCTGCTCGCGGCGCTCCGCGAGGGGCGTGACCCGTGGCCCGGGCTGCACGGCTTCGAGGACACCGTCATCCCCCAGCTCGAACGCGCGCTGATAGCCGGCCACGACATCGTGCTGCTCGGCGAGCGCGGCCAGGGCAAGACCCGGTTGCTGCGCACCATGGTCGGTCTGCTCGACGAGTGGACCCCGGTCATCGACGGTTCCGAGCTGGGCGAGCACCCGTACGAGCCGATCACCCACGCCTCGCAGCGCCGCGCGGCCGGCATGGGCGACGACCTGCCGATCACGTGGCGGCACCGCGACGAGCGGTACGCCGAGAAGCTGGCCACCCCGGACACCAGCGTCGCCGACCTGATCGGCGACGTGGACCCGATGAAGGTGGCCGAGGGCCGGTCGCTCGGTGACCCGGAGACCATCCACTTCGGTCTGATCCCGCGCAGCCACCGCGGCATCGTCGCGATCAACGAGCTGCCCGACCTCGCCGAGCGGATCCAGGTCGCGATGCTCAACGTGATGGAGGAGCGCGACATCCAGATCCGCGGCTACGTGCTGCGGCTGCCGCTCGACGTCCTGGTCGTCGCGAGCGCCAACCCCGAGGACTACACCAACCGCGGCCGCATCATCACGCCCCTCAAGGACCGGTTCGGTGCCGAGATCCGCACGCACTACCCGACCGAGCTCGAGGACGAGGTCGCGGTGATCCGGCAGGAGGCCGACCTGGTCGCCGAGGTGCCCGACTACCTGATCGAGGTGCTGGCGCGGTTCACCCGGGCGCTGCGCGAGTCGAGCTCGGTCGACCAGCGCTCCGGCGTGTCGGCGCGCTTCGCGATCGCCGGCGCGGAGACGATCGCCGCGGCGGCGCTGCACCGAGCCACGGTCCAGGGCGAGCCCGAGCCGGTCGCCCGCGTGGTCGACCTCGAGACCGCCGTCGATGTCCTCGGCGGCAAGATCGAGTTCGAGAGCGGTGAGGAGGGCCGGGAGGACGAGGTGCTCACCCACCTGCTCCGTACCGCGACGGCCGAGGCCGTCCGCAACCACTTCCGCGGCCTCGACTTCGGCCTGCTGGTGCAGGCGATCGAGAACGGCGCCATGGTCACCACCGGTGAGCAGGTCACCGCGCGCGACTTCCTCACCGGGCTCCCGACGCTGGGGGAGTCCGAGCTGTACGACGAGGTCTGCGACCGGCTCGGCGCCACCAACGACGGGCAGCGGGCCGGTGCCATCGAGCTTGCGCTCGAGGGTCTCTACCTGGCGCGGAGGGTCGGCAAGGACACCGACGGCTCGGAGACCGTCTATGGCTAGGTCGCACGCGTCCCGCTTCAAGAGGTACGACGGCGGCGACCCGCTCGCCCCGCCGGTCGACCTGGCCGAGGCTCTGGACGCCATCGGCGAGGACGTGATGGCGGGCTACTCGCCCGAGCGCGCGATGCGCGAGTTCCTGCGCCGCGGCGGTCGCGACCAGAGCGGCCTCGACGACCTGGCCCGCCGGGTCGCCGAGCGGCGCCGTGAGCTGACCCAGCGGCACAACCTCGACGGCACCCTCCAGGAGGTCAGGGAGCTGTTCGACCGCGCCGTCCTGGAGGAGCGCAAGCAGCTCGCACGCGACGCGATGATGGACGACTTTGACCGCACGCTCCGCGAGATGCAGCTGGAGGCTGCCTATCCGAAGGAGGGCTCCCCCAACACGGCGGCTGCGGTGAGCGAGCTGTCGTCGTACGACTGGGCGAGCCGGGAGGCCCGCGAGGACTACGAGAAGATCAAGGACCTGCTCGGGCGGGAGCTGCTTGACCAGCGGTTCGCCGGCATGAAGCAGGCGCTCGAGAACGCCACCGACGAGGACCGCGCCGCCGTCAACGAGATGCTCGGCGACCTCAACGAGCTGCTCGAGAAGCACCGTCTGGGTGATGACGCCCCGGAGGACTTCGACGAGTTCATGGCCAAGCACAGCGAGTTCTTCCCGGAGAACCCGCAGAGCATCGACGAGCTGCTCGAGTCCCTCGCCCAGCGCTCCGCCGCCGCGCAGCGGATGCTCAACTCGATGTCGCCCGAGCAGCGGCAGGAGCTGATGGAGCTCTCGGCCGGGGCGTTCGGATCGCCGCAGCTGATGGACGCGCTCGGCCGGCTCGACGACAACCTGCAGGCGCTGCGACCGGACCTCGACTGGGGCGGCTCGGAGCAGATGGGCGGCGAGGAGGGACTCGGACTCGGTGACGGGACCGGTGTCTTCCAGGATCTCGCCGACCTCGACCAGCTCGCCGAGCAGATCTCGCAGTCGTACGGCGGCGCCCGGATGGACGACCTCGACCTCGACAAGCTGGCCCGTCAGCTCGGCGACGAGGCAGCGGTGGACGCCCGGACCCTGCAGCAGCTCGAGAAGGCGTTGCGTGACTCCGGCACTCTCAAGCGCGGCTCCGACGGCCAGCTCCGGCTGACCCCGAAGGCGATGCGCCAGCTCGGCAAGGCGCTGCTGCGCGACGTCGCCGAGCGGATGTCCGGACGCCAGGGCAATCGCGAGCTGCAGCGTGCGGGCGCTGCCGGCGACCTGTCCGGGGCGACGCGGGAGTGGGCCTTCGGCGACACCGAGCCGTGGCACGTGCCGCGCACGATGCTCAACGGAGTGCTCCGCCGTGCCGGCGACCCCTCGGGGCCGATGCTCGCGATCGAGGACGTCGAGGTGCAGGAGACCGAGGCGCGCACCCAGGCCTGCGTCGCGCTGCTCGTGGACACGTCGTTCTCCATGGCGATGGACGGTCGCTGGGTGCCGATGAAGCGCACCGCACTCGCCCTGCATACGCTGATCAAGTCGCGCTTCCGCGGCGACGACCTCCAGCTGATCGCCTTCGGCCGGCACGCCGAGGTGATGGACATCGAGCAGCTCACCGCACTCGACGCGATGTGGGACAAGGGCACCAACCTCCACCACGCCCTGCTGCTCGCCAACCGGCACTTCCGCAAGCACCCCAACGCCCAGCCGGTGCTGCTGATCGTCACCGACGGAGAGCCGACCTCTCACCTCGAGCCCGACGGCGAGGTCTACTTCTCCTACCCGCCGCATCCGCTCACGGTCGCGTACGCCGTACGCGAGCTCGACAACGCCGGCCGCCTCGGCGCACAGACGACGTTCTTCCGGCTCGGCGAGGACCCCGGCCTGGCCCGCTTCATCGACCAGATGGCCGACCGGGTCGAGGGCCGCGTCATCGCCCCCGAGCTCGACGACCTCGGCGCCGCGGTCGTCGGCTCCTACCTCGGCTCGCGCCGCGGCGGTTCGGGCGGCGGCTCGGTCGGCGACGGTCCCTACCGCTCCGGCGGCTACGGCAACTGGTTCGGTGGTGGCGGTCGCGGCTTCTGGGTCGGCGACTAGCTCAGGACGTCATCCGGAGGGTGGCCCCTGACCCACGATTCGTATGACGTCTCGCCGCGTCGGCCCGCTAGTGCGGGCCGGGCTCCCACTCACTGAGCGGCTTGCGCTCCCAGTTGTCGCAGGGCTTGGTCGAGGTGCGTCGTACGCCGGCGCAGTCGGGCAGCTCGTCGGGGAGCGACAGCTCGTCGGTCATCAGGTCGCGAACCAGTAGGTGCCGCGACATCCGGTAGCCGTTGCGGGCCAGGTCGCAGTCGCAGTAGACGCCGATCTTGAGCAGACGCTCCTCGAGCGCGGTCGCCGTCGGCGACTTGATGTCGCGGAACCACTGCGTCCAGAGGCGGGTCCGGTCGCACCCCACGGCCTCGACCCGACGCGACACGAAGCACGCCAGACACTCGTAGAGCCCCGGCTCGGCTCCGGGGTCGGCGACCGTCTTCAGGTAGAGCTCGGCCTCGTCGGCCACGGACATCTCGGGCATGACAGATGTCTACCGGCGCCCACCGACAGCGCGACCCGTCAGGATGGGCCAGTGGATGCGACCGTGATCATCGTCAACGTGCTCGGCTGGGTCGGGATGGCCCTGCTGGTCGGCGCCTACGCCCTCGTCACCGCCGGCCGGATCCACGGCACGGGGCTGGCGTTCCAGCTGATGAACCTGTTCGGCGGCGGGTTCCTGATGGTCAACTCCGCGTACTACGGCGCCTGGCCGTCCGCGGTGCTCAACTTGGTCTGGGTCGTGATCGGCACGGTCGGACTGCTACGCGCGGCACTCCGCTCAAGCAGGGTGCAGGATCGCGGCCAGCTCCTCGACCCCGTCGACTAGGCGCGTCCCGGGCCGCGCCCAGGCGGCGTTGGCGTCGACGGCGTGGACCGGGACGCCGGATGGCAGGACGCCCGACGCGACCAGGTCGTCGGCGAGCCGCTGGGCGCCCGGCCGGTCGTAGCCGCAGGGGGCGCACACGATGACGTCCGGTGCGGCCTCGTGCACGGACTCCCACAGCACGCGCTCGGACTTCGCGCCGGGCTTGCCGAGCAGACAGGTGCCGCCGGCCGCTTCGATCATCTCCGGGACCCAGTGCCCCGGCGCGTACGGCGGGTCCGTCCACTCGAGCAGCATCACGCGAGGTCGGGCCAGGCCGGCCACGCGTCGACGTACCGCGCTGAGCCGCGACCGGAGCCCGACAACCAGCTCAGCGGCCTCGGACGGGTGGCCGGTCGCGCGGCCGAGCGCCACGATCGAGTCGAGCACCTCGTCCAGCGTGTGCGGGTCGATCGTCAGGACCTCGGCACGGCAGCCCAGGTAGGCCAGCGCGTCGTCCACGACCGATACGTCCACAGCACAGACCGCGCAGAGGTCCTGGGTGACGACCAGGTCGGCGTCGAGCTCGGCGAGCGCGTCGGCCGACAGGTGGTAGAGATCCTCACCCCGCGACATCGCGCCGACGACGTACGCGTCGATCTCGGCGGGCGTCAGCCCTTCCGGCATCGCCGAGGTCGACACGATCCGACGGTTGCGCGCCTCAGCCGGGAAGTCGCACTCGAAGGTCACGCCGACGACGTCCTCGCCCGCGCCGATGGCGAAGAGGATCTCCGTCGTCGAGGGGAGCAGGGAGACGATCCGCATCTCCCGAGCCTAGGGGAGTGGTCAGCCGACGGTCTTCAGCGCGAGCCGCGCGACGGCGATCGTCTTCGGGATCGAGGGCGCTGTCTTGCCGGTCATGGACATGCTCATGACGCCCACGATCTTGGCTCCGGTGCGGAAGAAGAGCACGTTTCCGATCAGGGGGTCCTTCTTGATGGCCGTTCTCACCTGGAAGCCCCAACGCTCGGAGCCGAGCTTGAACCGGATCTTCTTCATCTGACCCTCGTCGCCCACGAGCTCTTCACAGTCCTGGCCCTCAGTGAGAGTGGCTCGCAGGTACTGGCTCGCGACGCGGGCACTCCGGAAGACCTGTGTGGTGACGCTGACCATCGGCTCCTGGCCGGTGACCTCGAACTCCTTGACGTCCTCCATGGACTCGATGTCCGGTGCGTACATGGCTTCCTGGCCGGTCGCGCCCTTGATCACCGAGCCGCGCTTGCACGACTTCTCCGGCATCCGGATCTTGCTCACGCGCGACACGTCGATGGATCCACCCTCGAGATGCGGGTAGATCTTGGCGACGGCGGCGAGGGTGGGTACGGCGGGCGGCTTGGGGACCGCGGTTGCCGTCGAGGCGACGGTCGGGGCGACGAGCGCGGGTACGGCGACGGCGACCAGCGCCCGAGTCAGCCAACGGTGAGTCATGCGCCGGATCCTGCCAGCAAAGCGGACGGGCCGGGACCGAAACGCCCCGACCCGTCCGACGGTCTCAGCCGACGGCCTTGAGGGCCGTCGAGGTGAGCTCGATCGACTTCGGGATCGAGGGAGCTGAGGCGTCCATCGACATCGCGCTGGTGTAGACGATGAAGCGGCCCTTGCGGGAGAAGAGCGAGTTGAAGACCGACGACGAGGTCTGGCCGGAGATCGTGCAGGTCGACTTGATCTGGTAGCCCCAGCGCTCGTTGCCGAGCTTGAAGGCGATCTTCTTCATCGAGGACTTGCAGTCCGGCTTGGGGCCGCCGCCGGTGCCGCCGCCACCGGGATTCGTGCCCGGGCACTTCTTCGCGGCCTTCGCGTAGCCGTGGAGGTACGCGATCGCGGCCTTGGTCGTCGGGAACTTGTACGCCTGGACGGACACCATCGGCCGCTCGCCGGTCATCAGGTAGGCGCTCGGGTCGCCGGAGGAGTAGTCGGGGGAGTACGACGCGGACCGTCCGCTCGCCCCCTCGATGACCTTCGTGGTGTTGCACTTCTTGCCCGGGCCGTAGACCTTCATGGCGCTCTCGGTGGCGGTGCCGTCCGCGAGGTGGGGGTAGGTCTTCGCGACGGCGTCGATGGTGGGGACCTTCGCGCCCCCGGCCGCGGTGGCGGACGTGGCGAGCGCGGGGACGATCAGGGCGGGGACGGCGAGCGCGATCAGCGCCCGGGTCAGCCAGCGGCGGTTCATGATGGGCTCTCTTCTCTGGTGGGTCCCGGTCGGTTCCGGGGGGGTCGGAGTTGATGGGAGGACCATGTCGCGGCCGGCTTGGGGTCGACTGGGAGTCCACTTGGAGTCTCGATACGCTCGCTGCGCTCGCTACTCGACCACCGAAAGCAGATGTGAACGACGTCTCCGCGACCGTGCTGGTCCTGCTCGGCCTCGCCGCGCTGGCAGCGGGCTTCGTGGACGCCGTCGTCGGCGGCGGCGGGCTGATCCAGCTCCCGGCACTGCTGCTCGGCCTCCCGAACGCCGCCACCGTCCAGATCCTGGCCACCAACAAGGTCGCCGCCTTCAGCGGTACGACGGTGAGCGCAGCGACGTACTACCGCCGGATCAGGCCGGACCCGAAGACGTCCCTGCCGCTGATGCTCTTCGCCTTCGCCGGGTCCGCGGCCGGCGCGCTGGTCGCCAGCCAGATCCCGCGCGACGCCTTCGAGCCGATCGTGCTGGTGGCGCTGATCGTGGTCGGCGGCTACGTGCTCTTCAAGCCGCAACTGGGCGAGGCGACCGCGCTGCGGTTCTCCGGACACCGGCACACCGTGGCCGCGATGGGCACCGGCCTGGCGATCGGCTTCTACGACGGAGCGCTCGGACCAGGCACCGGCAGCTTCTTCGTGATCACGCTCGTCGGCCTGCTCGGCTACAGCTTCCTCGAGGCCTCCGCCAAGGCGAAGCTCGCCAACTGGGCGACCAACCTCGCCGCCATCCTGGTCTTCGCGCCGCAGGGCGCGATCCTGTGGGAGGTCGCGGTGGTGATGGGACTCTGCAACGTCGTGGGCGGCTACGTCGGTGCTCGCACCGCCGTCTCCCGCGGCACCAGGTTCGTGCGGATCTTCTTCATCGTGGTGGTCTCCGCGTTCATCGTCCGGATCGGCGGCGACGTGTTCGGGCTGTGGACATGAGGTTGGGGTCGTGACGACCTACCTGACCGTCGCGCGTGACACCGAGGCCGAGATCGAGGTGAAGCGCTCCCGCTTCCTCTGCACCCTGGTGCGCGTCGAGGAGGAGACTGCCGCTCGCGCCGTCGTCGCGCGGCTCCGCAAGCAGCACTGGGATGCGCGCCACCACTGCTCCGCCCTGGTGATCGGTCCACCGCCGAGTCCGGTCGAGCGATCCTCCGACGACGGCGAACCCGCCGGCACGGCAGGTGCCCCCATGCTCGACGTGCTCCGGGGAGCCGGGCTCAGCGACGTCGTCGCGGTCGTCACGCGGTGGTTCGGCGGGACCCTGCTCGGCGCCGGCGGGCTCGTGCGCGCGTACGGCGACGCCGTACGCACCGCCCTCGCCGAGGCCGGCACGCTGCGACGCTCTCTGGTGCGCGAGCACCGCCTCGAGCTCGACCACGCCGACGCCGGCCGGGTCGAGAGCGAGCTGCGCACCCGTGGCATCGCGGTGCTGGACACGGCGTACGGCGCCCGGGTGTCGCTCACCCTCGGAGTCCCGCCCGCCGGGGAGCCGCGACTGGCGACCCTGCTCGCCGAGGTCACCGCCGGGGCCGTGGAAACCACGGTGGCAGGAGAGCGCTGGGTCGATAGCCTCGACACATGAGCGTCCTCGTTGATCTCGCCGACCTGCCGAAGACCCTGGCCGACTTCGACCGGGGCTACCTGCTCACCTCCAGAGACGGCCTGGTCAAGGCGGTCTCGGTGCGCGCGGTGCCCGACAACGGCGGTCTGCGGATCACCACACCTGGTCGGGGTTCGGTCGCCAACGTCGACGCCAACCCCAACCTCACCCTGGTCTTCCCGCCGCTGACCAACCCCGGCATGTCCCTACTGGTCGACGGGATCGGCGCTGTCGACGGAGGGGACGTGCTCGTCACCCCGACCGGCGCCGTCCTGCACAAGCCGGTCTCATGACGATCAGTCCCTTCTGGGTCAGCGCCTTCCTCGACTTCGGGGCCGGCGACTTCGACCGAGGCACGGCGTTCTGGCGCGACGTCACCGGGTACGCCGTCTCCGAGACGCGCGGCGAGACCGGCCAGTTCGCGACCCTGGTGCCGCCCGACGGCGACGACTACCTCCGGGTCCAGCACCTCGATGAGGGGCCGGGCCGGATCCACCTCGACCTGCACGTCGACCAGCCCACGATCGCCGCCGAGGCCGCGATCGAGCTCGGCGGCCACGTGCTGGTCCGGCACGAGGCCGGCTACGTCGTGCTGCGCTCACCCGGCGGACTGGTCTTCTGCTTCGTCAGCCACCCGGCGGCGCGCCGGCCGGCCGCGGCCACCTGGTCCGACGGCCACCGCTCCCAGGTCGACCAGGTCTGCCTCGACATCCCACCGACGGCGTACGACGTGGAGGTGGCGTTCTGGCAGGGACTCACCGGGTGGGATCTGACCGAGGTCAACGAACGGGAGTTCGAGCGGCTCCAGCCTCCCGACGACCAGCCGCTGCGCTGGCTGGTGCAGCGGCTCGACGACGGCGAAGGACTTGGCAATGGGGTCCACGTGGACCCCAATGCCAAGCGGTCGGCGGTTCGCGCGCACCTCGACCTGGCCGCCGAGGACCGCGACGCCGAGGTCGCCCGCCACGTCGCGCTCGGCGCGACCGAGGTGTCCCGACAGGAGTGGTGGACGGTGCTCACCGACCCGGTCGGCACGACATACTGCATCACCCGGCGGGCGCCGCGATGACGACGCACGTCGCTGGCGAGCGCGCCAGCCTCCGGTGGATCCTGCTGCACCTCGTCGAGGAGTACGCCCGCCACAACGGCCACGCCAACCTCATCCGCAAGTCCATCGACGGTGTGACGGGCGACTGACCGACGTCAGCCCGTGACCTGGTGCAGGCAGAGCACGTTGCCGTCGGGATCGTGGAACCACGCTGCTCGCATCCCGTCGCCCTCGACGATGTGGCCGACCGAGGTGAACCCGGGCGAGTCGTAGTCCTCGAAGACCACGCCGCGACCCTCGAGCACGGCGATCTCGGCGGCGACGTCCTGGACCTCAAAGCTCATGGCTGTGTTGGGGGACGGGTGTGCGTCGGGGAGGATGCGCAGCACGAGGCGGGCTCCGCCGGCGAGCTGATACATCACCTCGTCGCTGCCGTGCCGCCCGTCGTACGCGAGCCCGAGACGCTCGCCGTAGAACTGCTGGGCTCTGTCGGGCTCGCTGATCGGGAGCATGACCGAGACAGGGCTATCTGAGATGGACATGGGACCTCCTCGGGCCACCTCCCAGCATCTCGCCGACGGAGGGCGCGCGTCATCACCAAAGTGTGCTGGTGAGCCCTGGGCGTCTCAGTCCCCGGCGAACCCCGGGAGCGACTCGGTGAGGATCGCCCGGAACGGCACCTCGGCCTCGAGCTGGCTGAGGATGCCCACCGCGCCCAGCCAGGTGCGGTGGATCAGCAGGTACGCCGGGGGCAGGTTGATCTTGAGGGCGAGCGTGTACGCCGGGTCGCGGGGATTGTTGACCCGCTGGAACTGCGACTGCATCCACTGCCGCGAGAACTTGAAGCGCTCGACCTGGGTCGGCTCGACGAAGGGCGACAGGTAGTCGAGCAGCATCGCCGGGTCGACGGTGACCCGGTCCTTGATGAAGCCCTCGTCGCGCAGGCCGGCCAGGAGCGTCTCGTCGTCCTCGATCGCGGCGATGCGGATGAGGGACCCCATCGCGAGCGGCAGTGCTCCCTCGGCGAGTCGCGCCACCGCGCCGAAGTCGAGGACGCCCATGCCGCCTGGCCTACCGTCCTCGGTCGGCAGGATCCGGAAGTTCCCGGGATGCGGATCGGCGTGCAGCATCCCGGTCCGCGCCGGGCCGTCGACGAGGAACCGGACGAAGAGCTCGCCGTAGTGGTCGCGCTCCTCCTGGGTCCCCGACGCGATGACGGCGGCGAGCGAGGAGGGGGACTCCAGCCACTCGGTGATCAAGGTGGTGTCGCCGGCGGCGACGACGTCGGGTACGACGAAGTCCGGGTCGTCGCGGAAGGCCTCCGCGAACGTGCGCTGAGCCTCGGCCTCGAGCCGGTAGTCCAGCTCCTCCTCGGTGCGCGCCTGCATCTCGGCGATCAGCGGCTTCACGTCGATCCCCGGGACCAGGGTGCCCATGGTCCGGGCGAGCCGGGAGAGCTGGCGCAGGTCGGAGCGGAGCGCGTCACCGGCGCCCGGGTACTGCACCTTTACGGCGACATCGCGACCGTCGTGCCACCGGCCCTTGTGCACCTGGCCGATCGACGCGGCCGCGGTCGGGCCGCCGTCGAGCCAGACCAGCTGTTTCTTCCAGTCCTTGCCGAGGTCGCGCGCGAGCGCGTCGCGGACCTGCTGCGTGGGCATCGGCGGCGCCGAGTCCTGCAGTCGGGTCAGCTGCTCGCGGTAGGGTCCGGCGATCTCCTCCGGAAGCGCCGCCTCGAGCACCGACAGCGCTTGGCCGAACTTCATCGCCCCGCCCTTGAGCTCGCCCAGAGTGCGGAAGAGCTGCTCGGCGGTGCGCTGCTGGATGTCGGACATCACGGCCTCGGCGGGCTTGCCGCCGATCCGCTTGCCGAACCCGACCGCGCTGCGTCCGGCGTACCCGATCGGCAGGGCGGCGAGTCTCGCCGTCCTGGCCACGGCCTTGCGCGGGAGCTCGGTCATGACGCCAGTGTCCCTGACGGACCTAGCGGTGGCCGGGAGGCTGGGACGTCATACGTCCGGAGCAAGGGGTCGCACTGTGAAGTCCTGAGACTTCACAGAGCAAGCGGACGCTCTGTCCGTATGACGTCCTTGGGACAGGCCGACTACTCGGTCGACGGAAGCGGCTTGAATCGGCGGACCTCCTGGGGCCAGCCGCATCCTTCCGCCATCTTGCCGGCCCAGACCCTGGCGGTGTCGTCGTCGGGCACCCTGATCACGCAGAACCCGCCGAGGTACTCCTTGGTCTCGGCGAAGGGCCCGTCGGTGAACAGCAGCGTGCCGCTGGTCGCGTCGGCGCTGAAAGCCTCGTCGACCTCCTCCTCCAGCCCGCCGCCGAAGATCCACACGCCGGCCGCCTTCATCTCTTCGACGACCGCCATCGACGTCGGGCCGCGACTGCGGAACCACTCCTCGGTGTGGTCGCCCACCCACTGCTGGTTGAAGTAGATGAGGTACTCGGCCATGTCAGCTCCTCTTTCCGGACGCGGACCCGGTGCCCGCCGCTACCTACGCTACGAACGGCGGGCGGCGGACACGACACCCTCAGGCTGAGAAAGTTCAGGCCGGGAACTTCACGCCGGTGTTGGCGTGGCAGCGGTAGCCGAACGGGTTCTTGGCGAGGTACTGCTGGTGGTGGTCCTCGGCGTAGAAGTACGGCGTCTCGCTCGCCGGCCGGATCTCGGTGGTGATGTCACCGAGCCGACGCCGCTTGAGCTCGTCGCCGTACACCTTGGTCAGGTCGCGGGCGACCTGCTCCTGCTCGGGGGTCGTGTAGTAGATCGCCGAGCGGTACTGCGTGCCGACATCGTTGCCCTGGCGGAAGCCCTGGGTCGGGTCGTGGACCTCGAAGAAGGTCTTCACCAGGTCGGCGAAGGACACCTTCGACGGGTCGAAGACGATCCGCACGGCCTCGGTGTGGTTGGTGCGGCCCGAGCAGACCTCTTCGTACGACGGGTGCTCGGTCGTGCCGCCGGCGTACCCGACCGACGTCGACCAGACGCCGGGGACCTGCCAGTAGATCTCCTCGGCGCCCCAGAAGCAGCCGAGGCCGAAGAATGCGACCTCGAAGCCGTCGGGGACCACGTCGGTGACCAGCGGTGCGTCCAGGACGCGGTGCTTCTCGGACAGCGGGAAGTTGCGCTCGCTGCGGCCGGCCAGGGTCTCCTCGGGGGTGACCAGCTGGGCCTTGCGGGTGAGGAACACGGGTTCTCCTTCTTTCGGAGTGACGTTGCACAGTCTCTAACAACGCCGGTGACCATGGCGTTCCCGTGGGTGGTCGCGTGCCCGGCCGGGTCAGGTGGTGGTCGGGTCGACGTAGAGGTCGAGGTGACCGCACTCCCCGCAGCGGTACGCCGAGACGTCCAGGCGCTGCTTCCCCATGCGGGCCGCGCCGCCGAAGATCCCCTTCTCCAGCGGGCCGGGGATCCAGCGCAGGTAGCCACGCGAGCTCTCGCCGGCGTCCTCGAGGAAGCCGGGCTCGAGCCCGACGGCCTGACATGCGGAGCAGCGCGGATCGACCATGGCAAGAGCGTAGGGGCAGGTGCGGTGGTTTCGAGGCTGTGAGGGTTGGTGATGGCTGGCCCGGGGCTGGCTGGCAGAGTGG